>WFQB01000204.1 GCA_015487305.1 Parvularculaceae bacterium
CCGTCTTTCCAAGCAATACAAGAGCCCTTACCAAGCTTGGCAAAAAAGCCGGTATGAATATCACCACCATCTATTATGATGACCTTGGCCACCCCGATACCTTGATGGCCATGGGCAGCCCCTTTAAGCACAAAGCACCAGTGCTAAAAGAGATGAAAAAATTTATCGAAACCAACCGCATTACCGGAAATCAGGATCGATTGGCCACGATAGACTAAGCCCGTCTTATAAGGCGCAGCTTGTTATTTTCCGATTTAAGCGCCGATCATCGACCGGCATTTTCAATCAACCGCTGATATTGATCAATATCATTCAGCAAATCAATCAGCCTTTGCGGCGCGCCTTGGTCATAAAGAAACCGCGTAAAAGCAAGCTTGACCACGGTGGGGTCGCCGCAAGTGCGCTCCAAAACCCGCAAATCCCGCAAGGCCCGACTGTCTTCAAATTTATCAATAAGATTGCTCAAGGCCGAGACCACCGACACAATCTGCAAAGCATTAAACTTTCCCGTACGCTGATAATCGGAAGAAGCGCGACGAATGGTATTGAGGGAAGACGAAACATCACCGCTAAACTCATCCATCGCCCGATCAGCGCGCTCTGAAATCCACTCGGCAGTGCAAACTTCCAACGGATTATAAGCGGTTTCACACGCCGATAATCCCAAAACCGCAGCCAATGCGGCCCCGACCAATAATCCCGATTTCTTCATTTGATCCCACTCCTAAAGCCTCGAATAGCGCAAATAGTGACATAAAATGCACCCCTTGGCCAGTTCGCCTACCCACCTTCCTGACAGTGTTTTAATGCCTTGGCGCATAGACCAGCTTGCAACCAGAAGCATTACGCGGGACACTGGGCCCCATGGAATTCAAGGAGTAAGACGATCATGAAACTACTCGCACTTTTTGGTATCGCCGCCTTGGCGCTCAGCGCCTGTGTCACTCCCAGCCGTCAGGACAACCCCGAAGCCCAAAGCACGACCGCCGAAGGCTATAAAACCTATGACCAAGGCACGGTTGTCGACGAGGCCGAGAAATTTTTCGGTGGCGCCAGTGCCGATCTGGCCAATGTCCTCGACCATGTGCTGACCGATAATGGCAATCCGCAAGCCTATATCGCCGGAGAAGAAGCCGCTGGTGCCATTGGTGTTGGCCTGCGCTATGGCAAAGGCTATCTCTACCGCCCCGGCCAAGACCCGGTTCGGGTTTACTGGACAGGCCCTTCCGTTGGCTTTGATGCCGGCGGCAATGCTTCCAAAGTTTTCACCCTCGTTTATGATCTCGGCCCCACCGACAATATTTACAGACGTTATCCCGGCGTTGACGGATCGCTCTATTATGTCGGCGGCGTTGGGGTCAATTATCAGCGTCAGGGCAGCACAGTATTAGCGCCCATTCGCACTGGCGTCGGTTTTCGCGCCGGGGTCAATGTCGGCTATCTGCGCTATTCAAGAGAATATACAGCAGTGCCGTTTTAGCGCTCGCGGGCTGATCCGCGCTGACGCGCGGGCCCTTCGCGTGAGCGGCCTATGAGCGTTTTTAGGATAAGTGGATACCGGTTATCCGTTTAAAAAACGCGGCAAACAAATTGAGCGCCGGGACCGCAGTCGCGGCCCTACAAACTCACAACAAAGAAACCAACTCATCCTGAGGTGCCCGACATAGTCGGGCCTCGAAGGATGGCCACAAAAGCACGCAAATTTCCGCATGCCCTTATAACCTAAGGATTAGATATCACTCACGCCCGTCAAAAATAATCTCGCCATCAACAATCGTCATCACCGCCGTCACTGCCGGAATATCATCAAGGGGAATTTCCATAAGGTCCGCAGAAAACACAGAAATATCGGCTATATTACCCACCGCCAATGTGCCCAAACGATCTTCCTGAAAAGAAGCATAGGCCGCATTGCTGGTAAACAATGCCAAAGCCTGTTCGCGATCAAGAGCCTCTTCGGCATGCCAGTTCTCAGCTTGAAACCCCTGCAAATCTCGCCTTGCCGTCGCCGCATAAAACTCAATCATCGGGTCGCCCTTCTCAACCGGCGCATCAGAGCCGCCAACAACCACCGCCCCGCTTTCCATAAGTGAGCGCCACGCATAAGCCCCGTTGAGCCGTTCATCCCCAAGGCGCGCCGGGGCAAAATGCAAGTCCCCAATCGCGTGGGAAGGCTGCATAGACGCAATAATTTTTTGCGAAGCAAAACGCGGCAGATCCACCGGATCAATTATTTGCGAATGTTCAATACGCCAACGCCGCTCAGCCGCCTCTTCCCCTAAAACTGCAGCATACCAATCTAGCACCAATTGATTGCCTCTATCGCCAATCGCATGGGTCGCCGCTTGAATATCCCCCGCTTTTGCTTTTTCCATAAACCCAAGCGCTTGCTCTTCACTCATCAAAACCAGCCCGAGGCTTTCCGGCTTATCGGCATAAGCCGCTTTTAACGCCGCCCCGCGGGACCCAAGCGCCCCATCAGCATAAAGTTTGACCGCCCGCGTGATGATACGCCCATTGCCGCTATATTGCCGCCCTTCATCAATCAAAATATCAAGCGCTTCAGGCACCACTGCATTATAAACCCGTAATCCCAACTCACCATCTTCGCTAAGATCAGTCATCTCGACCACATCATCCCATTCCACCGACATATTATGCACGCCGGTCCAACCGCGAGACGCATAGACCTCACCGCCTTTTATCAGAGCTTCTCGTCTGCGGGTCGGCGATAAATCTTCCATCAACCCGTCAGCCAGCCGCATGGCATTATCAATCAAAAGACCTGTCGCACGACCAGCATCATCACGCTCAATCACCCCGCCTTCCGGATTGGCTGTCTCATCTCCAATGCCGACCACCTCCAGCGCCAAAGAGTTCAGCAATAGCGCATGGCCATCGGCGCGCTCAACAATCACCGGATTATTCGGCGAAACATCATCTAAATCATCGCGATTGGGAAAGCGCCCTTCCGGCCATCCGGTTTCAATCCAACCGCGCCCGTAAATAATCGCCCCCGGGGCCTGTTTTGAAATTTCTTCTGCAATCCGGGCCTGCAAATCTGCAACCGAAGAGGTGCCTTCAAGATTAAGCGTCATCTCGCGCAGGCCAATCGCCGTTAAATGCGCATGACCATCCACAAAACCCGGATAGGCAACCGCCTCTCCCAGTCTTATCTCTTGCGTATCGTCCCCGCGAAATTCCTCAACCCATTGGCCATCGCCAACATAGATAACAAGGCCATCTTCAATCGCGATCGCCTCCACCGGATCGGCGCCTGCCTCGGTGTAAATTTTGCCAATCAAGATCAGATCGGCTTTATCTTCAGGCTCGGCCTGTTCTTTTGAAGACGGTGAGCAAGCAGCAAGGGCGGTGCTTGCCAAAAGCGCTAATAAGACGGCAGAGATTGATTTTTTCATGACAAATATCCCAATTTTCAAATATGCGCCCCCCATATACCATGCTTTATGGCCGGATTCTCCTCATAATTGCGCCTTTTTGCGCTGCAATATTTTTCTCGACCTACCCCGCACTATCTTGTAGGCAAGCGCTTTCCCGCAAGTTTTAAGGATTAGCCTGTAAAATGACCCAATTGCGCAATATTGCCATTATCGCCCATGTTGACCATGGCAAGACCACTTTGGTGGACGCATTGCTGCGCCAATCGGGGGCCGTACGCGATGGTGCTGAAATGGCCGAACGGGCCATGGACAGCAATGATATTGAGCGCGAGCGCGGCATTACCATCCTTGCCAAATGTACCTCGGTTGAGTGGCACAGCCCCGACAAGGGCGATATCCGTATCAATATTATCGACACCCCCGGCCACGCCGATTTTGGCGGCGAGGTGGAACGCATTCTCGATATGGTTGATGGTGCCCTTCTCTTGGTGGATGCCGAAGAAGGCCCAATGCCGCAAACCAAATTCGTTCTGTCCAAAGCCCTGAAACTCGGCCTGCGCCCGATTGTGGTCTTGAACAAAGTTGACCGCGCCAATGCCGAGCCGGATCGGGTCCTAGATGAAGTCTTTGATCTGTTCGCAGCCCTTGGGGCCAATGATGAGCAATTGGATTTCCCGGCCCTTTATGCCTCCGGCAAGGAAGGCTGGGCCGATGACAGCATGTCCGGCCCGCGGGAAAATATGAGTGCTTTGTTTGAAAAAATCGTCGGGCATTTCTCTGCACCGCCTGTGGAAGAAGATGCAGCCAACAAGCCTTTTCGCATGTTGGCAACCACCCTTGAGGCCGATCCCTATCTCGGGCGCATTCTCACCGGACGAATTATTTCAGGCCGCCCCCACCCCGCACAAACCTATAAAGCGCTAGACCGCAATGGCGAAACTGTAGAACAGGCCCGCATCACCAAGGTCCTCGCTTTTCGCGGCTTAAAACGCGTATCCGTTGAAACCGCCGGGCCGGGTGACATTGTCGCCATTGCCGGTTTTGGCAAAGCCTCTGTCGCCGATACTATTTGCGATCTTGAAGAAACCCGTTCGGTCCCCGCCCTGCCAGTAGATCCGCCGACCCTGTCGATCACTATCAGCGCCAATGATTCACCCCTTGCCGGACGCGAAGGCTCCAAAGTGCAAAGCCGGGTCATTCGCGAGCGCCTAATGCGTCAGGCCGAAGGCGATGTTGCTATTCGGGTCACCGAATCTGAAAACCGCGATGCCTTTGAAGTGGCTGGCCGGGGTGAATTGCAATTGGGCGTGCTGATTGAAAATATGCGCCGCGAAGGCTTTGAGCTTGCGGTCTCGCGCCCCAAAGTCCTGACCCACATGGATGAAAACGGCCAATTACTGGAGCCGATGGAAGAAATTGTCATTGATGTGGATGATGAATATTCCGGTGTGGTGATAGAAAAACTATCCCAGCGTCGCGCCGAGCTGGTAGAAATGAAACCCACAGGCGGCGGCAAAACAAGAGTGGTTTTACACGGGCCCGCCCGCGCTTTGATCGGCTATCATGGAGAGTTTCTGACCGACACCAGAGGCACCGGCGTCATGAACCGTTCCTATCTGGAACACGCCCCCCATAAAGGCCCCATAGATGGCCGCCATAATGGCGTACTCATCTCCAATGGTCAGGGCGATGCGGTGCCTTTTGCTTTATGGAATCTCGAAGAACGCGGCACGATGTTTATCAGCCCCGGCGAGAAAGTTTATAAGGGCATGATTATCGGCGAAAATGCCAAGCCGGAAGATTTGAACGTAAACCCCTTAAAAGCAAAGCAATTAACCAATGTCCGCGCCTCCGGCAAAGATGACGCCGTGCGCCTGACCCCGCCTAGGCGTCTCTCTTTGGAACAGGCCATTGCCTATATTGATGATGACGAGCTGGTTGAGGTCACCCCTTTAAGCATCCGCCTGCGTAAGCGCGAGCTTGAACCACATATGCGAAAGAAGCGGGCAAAAGAGGCCTAACCCGCATATTTATTGGGTTTTACCCTCCCCTTTGCACAATTTTCCCGTGTCACACGCCAAACGGCACGGGAATTGAATAGTTCCCCTGTGACGCGAACAATCACGAATTGGCCACTTTCCCATCAGGGGTAAAGCGGTCTTATGACACGGGAGAACGAGATAAATGGCTCATCCTATTGACTTGCACGTTGGAAGCCGCCTTCGTCAGCGCCGATGCCTTTTGGGGTTAACCCAGCAAAGGCTCGCTGCTGCCGTTGGTATTAAATTTCAGCAAATCCAGAAATATGAAAGCGGCGCCAACCGCGTATCGGCATCGCGCCTTTGGTCTTTGGCCAAGGCATTGGATGTGCCGGTTGCTTACTTCTTTGAAGACTTAAACGCCGCCGGTGTCCGCCCGACAGAAGATTTCGGACAGGAAGAACCCAATTTTGCCGGCAGCGATTTGGAAGAAGAGGCGCGCATTGAACCGGGCGTATTGTCCAAAAAAGAAACCATCGATTTGGTGAGGGCCTACTATAATCTCAAGGAAGAGCCGCGCAAGCGCCTGCTCGACCTTGCCAAGACCATGGCAGATGTCGCCTAGCTTTTAGCGAAACACATCTGAGATTAAGCCTTTGGGCGGGTAAATTTGGGGCACTTATTTCCCGTCCACTTTAAGGTCTCTCCTTTCTTTCTCCTCCTTTGCCTTGGAGAGGCCTTGAAAAAGAGACGCGACAGACCAGCTACGGATCTGTCGCGTTTTTTTATTTGGCAAAGAATTTAAACTTTGCCCTTTGAGACTTGAAACCTATCCCAGCGTCTCTTTCACGAAATCATCAAAAGCGCGCCAATATTGATCACGAAAATTATCCGTTTCCATCATCACCTCGTGAAAAGAATCCTTGACCTCCACGAGTTTGATTTTGTCACTCAAAGCCGCAAGACGCTTATGGCTGGAGCCATCGATCAATTGATCATCCGTGGGAGAGACAATCAAAATGGGCGTTTTAACTTTGTCAAAACTGCCGGGAGAAAAAATTCGTTCAATCGCCGCCAGCGCCTGATTGGTCCAGCCAAAAGTTGGCGAGCGCAAAGCCGCCGCCGGAGCCGCCTCCTGCAATTTCAAAAACCGTGCATGGCGATCAGGGTCATGGGTTAAAATATTACCCTCAAAAGCAAGCGAGTGTTCTTTAACCCCCGGAACCGATGCCCGCTCCCCACCTAAAGAAGACACAATCTGCGCATAGGCATGGGCGGCCTTATGGACAAATTTGCTGGAAAAAAGCCCGGTCATGGGCGCAGACAATATCGCCGCCGAAAAATGCGGATAGCCCTGTTGCAATAATTCCAGAATAGGCACGCCGCCCATAGAATGGCTGGCCGCAATATAGGGGCCATCAAAACGCGGGCGAACAAACCTATCCATCACATATTTCAGATCCGCCACATAGGTGCCAAAACTTTGAATATGACCCTTTTCCGAAACCGGTAGCAACCGCGAAGAGAGCCCTTGGCCACGCCAATCCATAGTCACCACATTAAATCCGCGCTCGCGCAGATCATTGACCACTTCGAAATATTTCTCGATGAATTCACAACGGCCATGAACCAGCATCACCGTGCCCCGTGCGTTTTCGCGGGGAAAGGAGGCAACCCGCAATTTTGCATCATCGGGCATGGTGATGATGAAACATTCCCCTTTTGATGGCACCGGATTTTCATCAATCTCGATGAAGCGATGGGGGGCAATGTCCAATTCCTGGCTCATAAAGGCTCTTTCTTATCGGGTGTTTGGTGCTTATTGCGCAGGTTTGCGGAACTTCAATGTCATGCGATCGCTTTCACCAATCGCTTTGTAGATTTCAGGATCATAATCTTCGTCAGAGGCATCCCCCTTAGCCAAAGTCGGCGGCAGGCTCCATACCCCGGAAGGGTGATCGGCACTATCCTTGGGATTGGCATTGATTTCGGACTTTTCTTCCAGCACAAAACCAGCCTTTTCCGCCAGCGCGATGGTATAATCCTCACGCACATAACCACTATCGGCCTTTGGGTCCTGCTCTGCATCCGCCTTGGCACGATGCTCAACAACCCCAAGCACGCCGCCGGGTTTCAACGCCGCATACATATCGGCAAAGGCTTTATCCGCATAACCCTGCCCCATCCAATTATGGACATTGCGGAAGGTCAGCACCATATCGGCGCTGCCCGGCTCAGCCATGGGGCCACTGGAAGCCGATAGAGCCGTCACAATGATCTCCCCATAAAGTTCAGGATTGCCAAGGAAGTTTTCCTCAAATCTGGCAATGCCGCGATCATAATATTCAACCCCAAGCGTTGGATCAAAACCGGCGGCTATATAAGTGCCGCCGCCCGCAGCAATATAGGGGGCGAGAATCTGCGTGTACCAGCCGCCACCGGGGAAAACCTCAACCACTGTCATATCCGGGCTAAGACCAAAAAATTCCAAGGTCTCGACGGGATGGCGCCATTCATCACGGGCTTTATGGGCCTCAGAGCGCCAATCACCGGCCACCGCATCAGCCAAACTCATAGTTGCGGCGGTTTCTTCAACGACATTCTCCACAGCGTTTTGGGCAGTGTCTTTTGCCGCCTCGGCCTCATCGCCATTTACCGATTTTGCGCCCTGTCCACAGGCCGCCAATGTCAGGGCCATAGTCAAGGTCAGGGCCGAGACCGATAGGGTTTTCCAATATGTCATTCTAATTACTCCTGTTTTTGGGCCATTTTCTCGTCTAGCCCTATAATTGAATTCCTCAAAAAATGGGGGCAACCCCCCGAGGAATTAACCATAGACCGTTTCTTTCCCCCTTGAAACAAGGGACAGCCTTCCTATCTCTAAAAATGTCAGAAGGCCCTATTCGGGGCGCTGATTCCGGTTTGAGCGCCGCCTGTTGCCTTTTGGGGCAGGATGGCGAGATAGCCGGACAAAATCATTGCTTAAACATTAAGAAAGGATGAGAACAATGAGAACCTATGATATGACCCCGCTTTTTCGCTCAACAGTAGGTTTTGACCGCCTGTTTGACGAATTATTTGATAATGTGAGCAAGCTCGAAGGCTCCAGCTACCCCCCTTATAATATCGAAGTAACCGGCGAAAACGCCTATCGCATCACACTGGCACTGGCCGGTTTTGGCGATGAGGACATTGATATTGAGCTGACCGGACAAACCCTGCGGATTACCGGACAGCGCAAGGATGAGGTAAAAGATACCCAATTCCTGCATCAGGGTATTGCCGGGCGTAGCTTTGAACGCCGCTTCCAGCTTGCCGATAATGTCAAAGTGACCGGCGCGGATCTGCGCAATGGTCTTTTGAGCATTTCACTGGAGCGCGAAATCCCAGAATCCTTGAAACCACGTAAAATTGAAATTGGCCGTGGTCACAATGTGATTGATGGCGCCAAACGCCTGCTCAAAGGCAAAAGCGACGCCGCTTAAAACTGGATATAGATGAAAGGGAGCCCCCTACTCCCTTTTTAAAATAATTCCTCCAGAACCTCGACACCCCCGCCTTTGGCGGGGGTGTTTTTACAGGATTTTCAACAGCTTAACTGTTATGGACAGACGCCTAAGACGTGCTACTATCAAAGCCTGCCTATCCGTTGCGTATATGAAGGGGGTTTTTGAGGCATTATGATGAGATTGACTTTTATGGGCGCGATGGCCCTTGGCCTGTTACTGGTCGCCGGATGTGAGACAAGACCGCGGGCCGATACCCCATTATCGCAAGTTTCTGTGCGCTACGACCCCTATGATTTTTCCATTGCCGATATCCGCAATAGCGCCGAGGCGGAATGCCGCGCCAAGGGCGGCAATTATATCGAAGAATCCGGCAATACCCCCAATCTCGAATCACCACGCTGGGCCTATAAGACTTTTGACTGCTTTCGCTAAAAAACCAAACTCATGCTGAGGTGCGAGCAAAGCGAGCCTCGAAGCATGGCAACAAAGCACCCAAATCTCAGAGCTTCATGCGATGCCTCAAACAAGCACCTCCCTAGAGTTTAGGCAGTTCAACCGCGCGGGTTTGGTCAAGATATTTGGCGCTGATAACCGACAAGTCCTTCTCTTTCACTTCCAGCAATAACGGATTTCCCGTAGGGATTTCCACATGCAGAATGTCATCATTGCTAACCTTGAACAAAAGTTTCACCAGCGCCCGCAAGGAATTGCCATGGGCGGCGATGATAAGATTTTCCCCAGCTTGCACCCTTGGGACAATATCGCTTTGCCAATAAGGCTCAACTCGCGCCAAAGTGTCTTTTAAAGATTCCGATTTTGGCAGCACCGCCTCTTGTGGATAGCGGGCATCGGTCAGAGATGGGAAATTGCGCGGATCGGCCAAAGGCGGCGGCGGCACATCATAAGAGCGCCGCCAGATTTTCACCTGATCGGCCCCATGTTTCTCAGCCGTCTCGGCCTTATCAAGCCCGGTCAGCGCCCCATAATGGCGCTCATTTAAACGCCAGTCTTTGGTCTCCGGTAGCCAGGAAAGATTGGCCTCATCAAGAGCTATATGCAAGGTGCGAATAGCGCGGGTCAGTACTGAAGTATAAGCAGCATTAAAACGAACTCCGGTTGCCGCCAACAGCTTGCCGGAATGGCGCGCTTCAGCTTCGCCCTTTTGGGTGAGATTGACATCGACCCAACCGGTAAAACGGTTTTGTAAGTTCCATTCGCTTTGGCCGTGGCGCAATAAAGCAAGGTGAGCCATATCTATTCCTCTATTTCAATATCAATCCAAACAAGGCGATGGTCCGAGCTGACCGGCGGAAAGCCGGGACCAACCAGATCATAGGTCGGATCATCTTCTGTTGGCCAAAACACTCCCGCACTTATCAGTTTTAGGCCCGCTTTAGAGGGGAGCGCATAATCAAGGCGTAAATTGCCAATCGCGCCATTACCCTCATCGCGAAAATCAGCGGTGTCATTTTCCGGCAGGCCTTTATGGTCAGGATTAACCCCGCCCTGGCGCTTCGCCGCTTCAATCCCGCCAAGAGATTGCGGCAGGCTATCCTCAACCAACGGATTGTCCACGAGCTGGCGGATAGCATGGTCATAGCTTTCGCCATCATTGGGATCAGAATTTAAATCCCCCAAAATGACAAAGCGCGCCCCGGCGGTAAGGCTCGCCTTTTGACCATTATCATCAATAAGATATCCCCCCCGTTCCGGATCAATATAATCTGCCCATAAACGAATTTCATCATGATTGCGCCGACCATTTCTATCTTCTGCGCCATCAAATGAAGGCGGGGTCGGATGAGAGATCAAAAGATGCACCATCGCCCCATCAATCATAACCGGTAAGTCTACATGGTTTTTAGATGACAAGCGGAAAATCTCTTGCGCCTCTTTGGAATACCATTCAAGCGGCATCAGATTGTCTGGCATATCGGCCCAAAGGAAATTTTGAAATGAGCGCATATTGGCTTCATCAAGCGGAAAACGCGATAAGACCGCAAAAGCATATTGCCCTTCATGAATACCATAACCAAAGGCATCGCCGCCATAGTCGCGACTACCCGGGGTGGTCACGACCTTGCCATCATTATTAAAATCAACCCCCGAAGCAATCCCCGTATTGGATGGAAAAACCGCCTCATAGGGATATTGGTTTTCAGGGTCATCTGCAAAAAGATAATTTTCCTGAAAAGCCTTTAGGGCAGCGCCTTCTTTATCATAGTCAAATTCATTGAGCACCAGAATATCAGGATTGACCTCGCGAATAATGCTGGCCACCGCTTCAATTTGCGGATTACCCTTTTGCGACAAATCTGCGATTAGGGCCCCCGTCTCATCGCGATAAAGAGAGGTATTAAAGACCGCAATACGAATGATGGGTGAAGTTTTGACAACCACTTCATCTGCTTGCGTTACGCTCTCCTCCGTCAGAATTTTTTCCTGAGAGACTTCTTGCGAACAGGCCGCCAACACCAAAGCCAATATAAAAACAAAATTCTTCATCACCACTCCTAAAGCTCAGCCTATACGATAAAGCCGACAATCTCTTTGACCTCGCGCAGGATTGGCGCGGCAATCGCGTTTGCCCGTTCAGCGCCTTTTTTCAACACCCCGTCAATATAGGCATCGTCCTCACTCAAGCGGCGCATTTCCGTGCTTAAAGGCGCAAGTTTTTCAACCGCCAATTCCGCCAAAGCCGGTTTGAACACCCCAAAGCCCTGCCCGCCAAATTCCGCCAACACATCATCAACGGACTTGCCCGAAAGGGCCGAGAATATTCCCACCAGATTTTCAACTTCAGGACGCCCCTTAAGACCATCTCTTTCAGACGGCACCGGTTCCGCATCGGTTTTGGCTTTTTTGATTTTCTTGGCAATCTGATCTGCATCATCAGTCAGATTAATGCGCGATAAATCTGCCGGATCGGATTTCGACATTTTCGCCGAGCCATCTTTCAAAGACATAACCCTCGCCCCCGGCCCTTTAATCAAAGGCTCCGGCAGCGGGAAAAACCAGGGCGCAGCAAAATCATTATTAAATTTTCCGGCAATATCGCGAGACAGTTCAAGGTGCTGTTTCTGGTCCTCACCCACGGGCACATGGGTCGCCTTATAGGCGAGAATATCCGCCGCCATAAGATTGGGATAGACATAAAGCCCGACCGAGGCGCGTTCTTTGTCCTTGCCAGCCTTGTCCTTGAACTGGGTCATGCGGTCGAGCCAGCCCATGCGAGCAATGCAATTAAAAATCCATGCCAGCTCCGCATGGGCGCTGACCGCCGATTGATGAAAGATAATCGC
>WFQB01000205.1 GCA_015487305.1 Parvularculaceae bacterium
ATACATATGGGTTAAAATTTTCTGATAATCCTTGACCGAACGCACATCATTAAACGGGTCCTTAAACCGCACATCAGGGCGGCAAATTTTCTCCAACTGCCCGATAGTTTGCGGACTAATGGACTGGAAAAAATCGAGATAGGTATCAAAGCGTTTATCATTCATGAGCTTGTCTCTTGCTGTTTTTCAAGTCTTTCCTTGACCAGATTGCGGGTAGTCGCAAAGGCCAGATTGGCTGGCAACAGCCCCAAAATTTTCATTTGCATGGTAAATTTCCACGGAAAAATAATTTCGAATTTACGCGATAAAAGACCACGATAAAGGGCCGCAGCAGCGTCTTCAGGCTCCATTATATCCGGCATCTCGAAATCATTTTTATCGGTCAATGGCGTGCGAATAAAACCGGGGCAGACGAGTTGCATTTTCACCCCATAAAAATCAAGCTCCGGCTTTAAAGCTTCGGCCATATTGATAAGCCCGGCCTTGGTCATGCCATAAGCGGCAGCAGTTGGCAGGCCGCGATAGCCCGCCACCGAAGCGACAATCGCAATTTGCCCCTGATGCTTGTCCATCATCTGTGGCAATAAATGTTCCAGACAATTTGCCGTACCCACAAGATTGAGATCGCTCAAGGCCTTGAAATCTTCGGCTTTGAGGCTCGCCGCATGCACCGGTCTGTGACTGCCAGCGTTTAAAACTGCGCAATCTATCTGCCCCATCTGCTCGCGAATTTGCGCCAAGGTCTGACCAACAGCCTCATTGTCCTCAATATCAAGGGCAAAAGCGCGAATGCGCCCCCCGCCTTCCCGCTCAAGCTTTTGCAAACCGTCTTGCGAGCGCGCCGACGCTGCCACCTGCCAGCCTTTAGCCGCCATATACAAAGCCAAAGCCCGCCCCAGCCCGGCACTGGCTCCGGTTATCCAGACAAGGCCCTTTATGACTTGCCGATGGGGGATTTTCTTGATTGGGCGCGTACTGGCTTTCTGGGGGCTGGACATCTAAAGCGGCTCATAGCTGATGGCGGCGCCACCTTCAGTGAAGGTCAAGGCGCACCAACGATCTTGCGCATACCATAAGTCAAGCTCCATCTCCCCGGACATATCAAAATGCCTGCCACAATCGCTAACGCCTTTTTCTTCAATCACAATCTTGCGGACAATACCGCGCTGGCTATCCAGCACTTCCGTCGCCTGCCATGTGGCAATATTCCAATAGCTGGTGGGGATAATATCAGCGGGCAATAGTAATTTGCCGTCAATGCCGGTCACTTCAAACCCTTCCTCACTAGCCTTTCCGGATACGGAATATTTCTTGCCGTTATCATTGGTGCGGGTCTCAATGGCAATCAGCCGTCCATCGCGCCAATATTCGTCATTGCGATGTTTATAATGATAGGCGGTGATCGGGCCGAATTTCACTTTGATGGTAATATCAATGCCCACATGGAGAATATCCCCTTCACGGGAAAAGCGAATAAAATGCGAGCCTATTTTCTTATTTTTACGCAAAATGGCAAAGGCATAATCCTGCGGCAAGCTAATGGCCCAATTTTGGGGGTTGGAAAGCTCCGCTGCGTCCAAATCATTTGTGCCCTCGCCTGCCTGAGCCGCTGACAGGGCAAATGGCAGGGCGAGCAGGAAAATTGCGCCGAATAGAGTTTTTACGCCAGTTTTCACCAATTTCATCAATCTCTCCTTTTAACCCCCTATTACGCATGAAATAGCCATCTGGATTAGTCTTTAAATCCCTTAAAAACCCTCTTGCCTTCGCGATTTAAACCCCTATCACTTGGGGCCATGGCGAATCTCGACACCTATCTTAGCCCCTTGGACGATGCCAGCCCGCGCATGACCGAGCGCACGACTTTGTGGTCCGCGATCAATTCCGGCACTAATAATGTCGCCGGCGTTGAAGAGGTTGCAGCCGCCATTATCCCCGAATTTACCAAGCTTGGCATGAATCACAAGATTCTGCCACCAGCCCCGGTTGAAGCCCTTAATGATGAAGGCAAGATTGAGCCAGTGCCCTGCGGGCCAGTGCATCATCTTTCCTTACGCCCGGAAGCCGAAAAACGCATCATGCTGGTCGGCCATCTTGATACGGTATTTCCCGCCGACCACCCCTTCCAAAAGGTTGAAAAGCGCAAGGACGGCACCCTGCACGGGCCGGGCTGCGCAGATATGAAAGGTGGGCTTTGCGTTATTCTGGAAAGCCTTGGCGCTTTTGAAAAATCACCCTTTGCCAAAGATGTCGGCATTGATGTGGTCTTTAACAGCGATGAAGAAACCGGCTCTTATGCCTCCGCGGCGCATCTCGAAGCGATTGCCCGCAAGGCTGATGCCGGCTTTGTGTTTGAGCCGGCTTTGCCCGATGGCACTTTGGCAGGCGCGCGGGCCGGGTCCGGTCATTATAATTTTGTTGTCCGCGGCAAATCCGCCCATGCAGGGCGCTCTTTTCATGATGGCCGCAATGCGCTTATCGGCGCCGCCCGCCTGATGACAGCAATTAATGCTTTAAACGGCAAGCGCGACAACACGACTTTGAACATTGGCATTATCAATGGCGGTCAGGCGACCAATGTTGTGCCGGATTTATGCGTCATCAGAATGAATATTCGCGGACTGACCAAAGATGATCTGTTGTGGGCGGACGCGGCCATTCGCGATGTGGTTGCCAGCGGCAATTTTGGTCCTGATATTAGTGTTGAATTGCATGGGGGTATTCACCGCCCAGTCAAACAAATGACCGGCGGCACCGAGCAGCTTTTCAATCTTGTCAAAAATGCCGGCAGCTCATTGGGCATGGCGATTGAGTGGAAGGCTACGGGTGGTTGTTGCGATGGCAATAATCTTGCCGCAGCGGGCCTGCCCAATGTCGACACGATGGGGGTGCGCGGAGCCTTTATTCATTCACCGGACGAATATATGGTGATTGAAAGCTTTGTGGAGCGTGCACGCCTTGCCACCATGTCCATGCTGTTATTGGCCTCCGGTGAATTGCCTTGGCCAGACCGGATGCCGGTTTAAATAATATCAAACGCGTAAATTTTAAAATGGAGCAAACCTTTTTATGATGTTCATTCGTCCTGTGCGCGGCAGTGACCGCGAAGCCCTTTTGGACCTTGGTCGCGCCGCCGGACATGGCATGACCACGGTGCCCAAATCCCCCGAGCAAATCAATCATCGCATAGACCAATCGGCACGTGCTTTTTCTTCCAAGGGCAAAGCCAATGCGGATCATATTTTCTATATGGTCTTGGAAGAAGATGGTGAGGTTGTAGGCACCTGTTGCATCTTTCCTAATCTTGGTGAAAAGCGGCCCTTTTATTCCTATCGCCTCGCCCATTTGTCGGCGCAGGATCAAAAACGCAATATTCGCTCCGAAACCGATATTTTAATGTTGGTCAATGATTATCATGGCTATACGGAAATCGGCACTTTGTTCTTGCTGCCGGAAAAGCGCGGCGGCGGGCGCGGGCGCTTGCTGTCCTTTGCCCGTTTCATGCTGATGGCCATCGACAAGGCACGCTTTGGCGATCAGGTTATGGCGGAAATTCGCGGCTGGTCTGGGGATGATGGGATTTTTCCCTTTTATGAACATATCGCGCAGAAATTCTTCCAGATCTCCTTTCTCGAAGCTGATAAACGCTCCGCCCATGACCACCAATTTATTGCCGATCTGATGCCAAAATATCCGGTCTACACAGATCTTCTTCCGCAAAAGGCAATTGATGTTATCGGCAAACCCCACGCCTCTTCCAAGCCCGCCATGGACCTATTGATTGACCAAGGCTTTCGCTATCACAAGCTGATAGATATTTTTGACGGCGGCCCGTCAATTGAAGCGCCGATTGATGAGATTAAAACCATTCGCCTGGCACAAATACGCAAAGTAGAAATTGGCACCCCACCCAAAGACGGCGCCAAAGCTATAATCTCCACCACAGATATGACTAATTTTGTCTGCATGCAGACAATGATGGAGCCCCAAGGCGATACGCTTATCCTCACTCAGCAGCAGGCAGACATTATGAATCTCGCCCAAGGTGATGATATTCTCGCCTCACCCCTGTTCAGCAAAAGCAAATAACGGAAAAAAAGAATATGCTGTTTATCAATGGTGCTTGGCGCAAAGGCGCAGGCGATGAATTTACTTCCCTCTCCCCGGTGGATAATAGCGAATTATGGCGCGGCCAAGAGGCCAGCAAAGCCGATATTGACGAGGCGATAACAACCGCCCATGCGGCATTTTTGACATGGCGTAAAAAACCTTTTGCCCATCGGTTGGCGATTATCGAAGCCTTTAGCGATGCGCTCAAAGAGAACAAAGACGATCTCGCCCGCACCATTGCCCGTGAAACCGGCAAAGCCTTGTGGGATGCCAGTGGCGAAGTCGCCGGCATGATTGGCAAGGGGGCGATTTCCGTCAAAGCCTATATGGAGCGCACCGGAACCCATGAAACAGACGCAGCGGGCGCAAAATTACGCATCGCCCATAAGCCCCATGGAGTGATGGTGGTTTTGGGGCCATTTAA
>WFQB01000206.1 GCA_015487305.1 Parvularculaceae bacterium
GTGAAGGGCGTTTTGATCTCAATAGTTTTACCGATTATGTGATTGAGTTCACCCATATGGTTGGGCCCAAGGCGCATATTTTAGCGGTGTGTCAGCCGGGGCCTTCGGTTTTGGCAGCGGTGTCTTACATGGCAGCCCATGATGATCCGGCCCTGCCTGCCTCTATGACCTTTATGGGCTCGCCGATTGATGCGCGCAAATCACCGACCGTGACCAATCGTCTGGCAGAAAAGCAGCCCTTTGAATGGTTTGCGCAAAATATGATTTACACCGTGCCGCCGCCCCATCGCGGGGTTTTGCGCCGGGTCTATCCGGGCTGGTTGCAGCTTATGAGTTTCATGTCCATGAACCCCGATCGCCATATTGCCTCCCATTGGGATTATTTCAAATTCATGGTGGATGGGGAGGATGCCAAAGCCAAGCGCCATCGGCGGTTCTATGATGAATATTTTGCCGTTTGCGATATGACCGAGGAGTTTTATCTGCAAACCATAAGGGATGTGTTTCAGGAGTATAAGCTTCCCAAAGGCACATTCGAGCATTGTGGTGAGGTGATTGACCCGGCTGTGATTACCAATGTTGCCTTGATGACCGTTGAGGGGGGCTTGGATGATATATCCGGCATTGGCCAAACTCAGGCGGCCCATGATTTATGTATTAATATTCCGCAAGACATGCAATTGGATTATATCCAGCAGGATGCGGGCCATTATGGGGTTTTCTCGGGCTCCAAATGGCGCGAGCAAATCTGTCCGAAATATGCTAAATTTATTCGGCGTTTCTTTAGTGTAAAAGAAGAGCGCGCCATTCGTCGGCAGATGGAGGCGGCTCCTTTTGCGGTGATTGAAGGCGGTAAAAAGGCGCGGGCTTAAATTCCTTTCAATTCCTCTTCCACCCAGCGCGGGACGATGTCGCCCGCCGGGCCGTAAATGGTTTTTGTGAAGAGATGGTGATTGTCGGAGGGTTCGAGATTTAGCTCGATGCAATCGGTGCCTCTGGCGCGGGCCATGTCCACAAAGCCGGCGGCTGGATAGACGCTGCCCGAAGTGCCAATGGATATAAAAAGATCGGCTTTTAATAGGGCGCGCTCAATTTCTTCCATATAAAGCGGCATTTCCCCAAACCAGACAATGGCCGGGCGCAAAGATTGGGCTTTGCAGGATGGGCAAGGGGTTTGGGTTGATAAATCCTGTTTCCAGAGGAAATGATCATGGCATTGGGTGCAACGGATTTTAAACAATTCCCCATGCATGTGGAGAATATTTTTAGCGCCTGCACGCTCCAGCAAATCATCGACATTTTGCGTGACCAGAAGCACAGTGCCGCCTTTGGTTGCTATCTCCTGCTCGAATTTGGCAAGGGCTTTATGGGCGGCATTGGGTTTGGCGCCCAATAGGCCCGCCCGGCGTTCATTGTAAAAGCGCTGCACCAGATCGGGGTCGCGGGCAAAGGCCTCAGGCGTGGCGACCGCCATGGGGTCATGGCCCTCCCATAGTCCGCCGCTATCACGAAAAGTGGCAAGGCCGCTTTCTGCCGATAGCCCGGCGCCGCTTAAGATGACATAATTTTTCATGGGGTTTGCTTTCCCTTTATGGCGGTGTGATTTAGGTTAGCGCAAAATATAAGGGAAGTTATCATTCATGGCCAAAAGCGCAAATGCGGAAAAACTGAAAAAAGGTGATCGTCTCTATCTGGTGGATGGGTCGTCTTATATTTTTCGCGCCTATCATGCATTGCCGCCTTTGACCCGTAAATCGGACGGATTGCCGGTGGGGGCGGTGTCCGGCTTTTGCAATATGCTGTGGAAATTGCTGATTGATATTGGCGATCCTGCGGTGAAACAATTTGGCCAGCCGACCCATTTTGCGGTGATTTTTGATCCCAAGGGCGGCTCGTTCAGAAATAATCTTTATCCGGAGTATAAAGCCAATCGCGGCGAGCCGCCGGAAGATTTGGTGCCGCAATTTCCTATCATACGCGATGCGGTGCGGGCCTTTGGGGTGCCATGTGTTGAGCAAAGCGGGTTTGAGGCTGATGATTTGATCGCCACCTATGCCCGCGAGGCCGAGCAGCGCGGGGCGGACACGGTGATTATTTCTTCGGACAAAGATCTGATGCAACTCGTCTCCGATCATATCACCATGTATGATACGATGAAGAGTCGCAAAATTGATCGTGATCAGGTGTTTGAGAAATTTGGGGTTGGTCCGGAAGGGGTGATTGATGTGCAGGCTTTGGCCGGGGATAGCTCCGATAATATTCCCGGCGTTCCGGGGATTGGGGTGAAAACCGCCGCTCTGTTATTGCAGGAATTTGGTGATCTGGAGAATCTTCTCGCCAATGCGTCGAGCATTAAACAAAATAAACGCCGCGAGAATTTGATTGAATTTGCTGATCAGGCGCGGCTTTCAAAAGAGCTGGTGACTTTGAAAACGGATGTTGCGGTCGAGGAGCCGATTGATAGTTTTTTCACGAGGCCCATTGATAAAGAGGCTTTGATAAAATTTTTGCAGGAGATGGAGTTTACCTCTCTGACCAAGCGCGTGGGTGGTCCTAAGGCTAATCATAATAGTGCTGGCGGCAATCAGGCAGTAATGAGCGATGAGAAAAGCGCGCCGACCTCTGAGGTCAATCGCGATGCCTATAAAATTATCTTTTCCGGCGATGAGTTGGAATTATTTTTACAAGCTGCCCGCGATAGCCATGTGCTGGCGATTGATACGGAAACCACCAGCTTGAATGTGATGGCGGCGCGGCTGGTGGGGATTTCACTTTGCCCGAAGGCGGGGATGGCCTGTTATATTCCTCTTGCCCATGGGGGGGATGGATTGGCATTGGAGGATGAATTTGTCAGCCAGCAGATGAAGCTGGAAGATGTGCAAGCGCTGTTGAACCCGATATTGCAGGACCGTTCTATTCTTAAAATCGGGCAGAATATCAAATATGATTTAACGGTGCTCACCAATCATGGATTTGCCGTTGCCAGCTATGATGACACTATGTTGATGTCCTATGCACTTTCTTGCGGCCTGCATAATCATGGCATGGATGAATTATCCAAACGCTATCTTGGTCATGAGCCGATTAAATTTGCCGATATTGCCGGGACGGGCAAAAAGCAAAAAACTTTTGATATGATCCCGATTAAAGAGGCGGGAATTTATGCGGCAGAAGATGCCGATATTACTTTGCGCCTGCATGAAATATTATCGCCACGCCTCACCCGCGAACATATGCAAACTGTCTATCAAACTTTAGAGCGCCCTATGGCGGCGATTATTGCCGGTATGGAGCAGGCGGGGGTGCTGGTGGATATTGGGATTTTGAAAAAGCTTTCCGATGAATTTGCCGAGCGCATGGGGCGCTACGAAAAAAAAGCCCATGAGCTTGCTGGGGAAGAGTTTAACATTGCCAGCCCCAAGCAGATTGGGGAAATTTTATTTGGTAAACTGGGACTGCCGGGAGGCAAGAAAACTGCCAAAGGGGCGTGGTCTACCGATGCTGAAGTGTTGGATGGGTTGGCGGCTGAAGGGGTTGAAATAGCGCAAAATATTCTCGACCATCGCTCTCTTGCCAAGTTGAAGGGGACCTATACGGACGCTTTGCAAGAGGCGGTTAATGCCAAGACCGGACGCATTCACACCTCTTATTCGCTGGCAGCAACCAGCACCGGGCGGCTTTCTTCCAATGAGCCGAATTTACAAAATATTCCTATTCGCTCTGAAGATGGCCGCAAAATCAGAACCGCTTTTATTGCCGCGAAGGGCGCAAAACTAATCTCGGCGGATTATAGCCAGATTGAATTGCGCTTGCTGGCCCATATTGCGGACCTGCCCTCTATGAAACAGGCTTTTGCCGAGGGCATTGATATTCATGCAATGACAGCGTCTGAAATGTTCGGGGTGCCGGTTAAAGATATGGATCCGATGGTGCGCCGACGGGCCAAAGCGATTAATTTTGGTATTATTTATGGTATTTCGGCCTTTGGTTTGGCCAATCAGCTAGGGATTTCGCGAACGGAAGCCAAGGATTATATTGCCAGCTATTTTCAAAAATTTCCCGGTATTCGCGCCTATATGGACGAGACTATTGCCAAGGCAAAGGCGCAAGGATTTGTGGAGACTATTTTTGGTCGCAAAACCCATGTGCCGGGGATTAATTCTAAAAATGGTGCTCAACGGGCTTATGCGGAGCGCCAAGCGATTAATGCGCCAATTCAAGGCTCGGCGGCGGATGTTATTCGTCGCGCTATGATCCGTATGCCGGAAGCGTTGCGGGCGGGCGGGTCGTCAGCGACCATGTTGTTGCAAGTGCATGATGAATTGATTTTTGAATGTCCCGATAGCGAAATTGAAAAAAGCTGCGCTTTGGTCGCTCAGGTGATGGAGGGGGCTTGCGCGCCGGTTTTGCAATTATCCGTGCCGCTGGTGGTTGAAGCCAAGGCGGGGGTGAATTGGGATGAGGCCCATTAGGTTTGGCTTAAAGAAAATCTTGAAGCCGTTGCAAAATAATCGGGCGCGCTTGAGACAAACCTTTATAGGCGCATTGTTCATCGCTCAAGGCGGATAATTGCTGGTGCAGGCCTTGCAATGCCTGTTGGTTTTGACTGTCTACAAGATCGCGCAAGGGGGAGAGATGAATGCGGATGGTGAAAATAATATCCTTGGCAAGGGGGAGGCGTCGCAGGGTTTGACGCTCGACCCGGATGAAAACATGGTCGAGGGGGTCGCCGCCTTTTTCCAGCCAGTGATCATGGCTGTGTGGGCTGGGGCGGAACAGGCGCATGCCTTCATCGAGGGACCAGTTCATCCGCCAGACAATTTGTTCTGGGCGCAAGCGATCAAATAGAAGGTTGACGCGGTTTGCCATTGCCCCTTGGTAATCCGGGACCGGATCGTGAATGGCTTCGAGATTTTTGCCGGTTTTGTCTGCCAGAGCCCATGATGAGGGGAAGCATAGCAGGGCGGCGATTAGCCTATGTCCTATATCTGTCTTGCGAATTAGGCAGAAATCCTCCGGCACGATTTTTCCAAGACTGGCAAGGGGATCATCGGGATTAATTTCAATACTGTCTGGAAGGTCTTTAATAGTGACCCTGCTGGTTTGGATTTGATAATCGCTTTGATGATATAGGCTTAAATTTTCAAGTACCAAATCTAATAATTCCTGACAGGCGGCCAAGGCTTCTGGTTCACATTGCAGGACTGCATCGCGCTTGCTTGAAAGCAGCTTCTGGCGCTTTTGCAAAAGCGGTATTAAATCCGGCTGTGGCTCCAGCCAATCGGCTTGTGGCAAGGGTTTTAAGCCAATCGTAAAAGGGGTGGCTGCGCCGTCATATGGGGTGTAATATGGCATAGGATTTTCAGTATAAATCTATTTCCAGTAAATCTGGTATAGCAGGCGGAAAAAAAAGAGGTGTTGATAATCATGAGCGAAAAGAAGGGTTTGGAGAGCGCCGAAAACAATTGTCCCATGAGCGAAGATGGCATACCGCTAATGGCAAATGGGCGTATGCTCTGTGACCAGCAAATAGAAGCCCTGCGCGAAGCGCGATTGCGTCGTGAGCAGGAACAAGAACAAGGTCAAGCATCAGGCGCTAAAGAGATAGATGGACCAAAGGGAGCCGAGCCAACCCGGTTTGGGGATTGGGAGCGCAAAGGGCGTGCGGTGGATTTTTAAAATGTTTTCGAGCTCTTAAAACAGGGTTTAAGAGATAAAAAAACCTCGCTGGTGAAGCGAGGTTTTGTGTTTAGATGTTGTGCAAAATTACCATTTTAAACCAACGCCAATGCGCATGGAATATACCTGCTCGACATCGGAAAAGCTGCCGGCAAGGCCAGCGTGAATCTTGGCATATTCATTTTCATATTCCACATCAAAGGCGGCTAGAGCGGCACCATTTTCTGGGTCTGCTGATAAAACAAAATCATTACCACCGCTAACATAGCGCATATTGGCTTCGATTGGATCGTTCATCAATTCTTGTGACCAGGCAAGTTTTATATTCGGACGGATTGTGCCCGGAATGCCGGTATCATAGACGGAAGGGCGCAATTCAAAAGTTTTGCCAATGAGAGTGCCGATATTAAGGCGCATGGATTTGGCATCCCGCTCATCAACAGACAAGTCTATGGCCGCGCCGCCACCGCTTTCAGTATAGGCATCTTCGGTGAGAGAGAGATAATCGGCAGAAACGAAAGGCTCTAAATCAAAGCCGCTCATTTTTGTTTCATAGGAGGCGCGCAAAGAGCCGGCAATTTGTGTGCCATTCCATTGCCCGCGGGCAAAGCGATTAATGCCCTCAATGATGATGGCTCGGTCAGATTCAGTATCGCTGATTGAATAGCTGGCTTGTGCATCAAATTGAACATTGCCTTGCTTGATGGCGCCATAGGCACCAATGCCATAGCTGACCCGGGAGAAGGGGAAGTCTTCGCCATTTTTCTCGTCAAAACGCGCCGAGGCAAAATGCGCCGATAGCCCGATAGCATCAAAGGGGCCAAGTTCGGTGTCAATACCGCTGGCGACAATCCAGCCGCCGCCATCATAGCCATTGGAGGCTTCATCAGCGCTGCGATTGACGAAGTAATTTCCTTCTTGCAGCCAGACCGTTTTGCCGAGGCGACCGGAATTGGTTGCCAGATCAAGGCGCTGGGTGATGATGGAGGTGACGGAATTGTTTTGCGCTCTGGCATAAGAAAGACCCGCATCCAATGGC
>WFQB01000207.1 GCA_015487305.1 Parvularculaceae bacterium
CCCGTAAGACGGCGCTGATAGCGCGACAGACGTGAATTGCTAAGGGCCGTGTCATAATCACCGAACATCGCCTGAAAGGTTTCGCGCTCCAATTTAACATAGAACGGATAGCGGCTTTGCGCCTCATTTTGCGGGTCCGAGCGATCCCCATAAAGGGTGTAATAGGCATTGGGGTCGATATCACCAAATTCGCCATCATCTGCGCCTTTGCGAGTATTTTCTGAATCATAGGCCATGGTCAGCAACCAGTCGCCGCGCACCATGCCCTTGGCAAAAAACGCCACCCGCCCATCGCTAAACTCATCTTTAAAGCCATCGCCAAGGGGGATAATATTGGGCTTGCGCTCGGACATACCAAATGTACCCTCAGCCATACCGACCAAAATCCAGTCGCGTTTTTCCGGCTTCATATACATGGTGATATTTTGACGACGCCCATCATCAAGATAGGCGGTCAGGCGAACGCGACCAGTTTCCAGCGTTGGCTCAAGCTTAATTCTGGCAATACCATCTTCGCCAACCGCCACCGCCCCTTGCGACGACAGGGATGAAGTCAGTGGGTCATCCCCCTCACGCAGGCGGCTATTGCGGGCAAAATATGGCTCTTCAACCGATACTTTGATGATCCGTCCTGTATGCACCGGACGACCGGCCCCATTTTCAAAACGCACGGCAATTTCCGGCACGCTGCGGCCATCCGCAATGAGCGTCGATTGGTCCGGCAGAGGTATGGCCCGGGCCGCCTCACGCACAAAATAGATAGACTTTTCAATGGTTTGAACGGTATTGCCCGCTGCATCCTGCAATTCTGCCCGGAAGCGATTTTCGCCTTCAACCAGATCTACCCCTTTCCAGCGCGAGATTACCACACGGTTCAGCAAATCCTTGTCACGCGCCTGAAAATTGGTCATCGGTATGGCCATACCGTTCAAGGTCAGCACCGCCCGCAAAGACGGGTCATGTTTGATACCGATATTCGCATTGGGCACATTTGGGGTTTTGGTTGTGTCCGGATAGACCCATGCGGTTTCGGGGGTTTGGGTGGCCAGCCAAGCTTGGTCATACTGCAAATATTCCGCAAGCGGTTCTTCTTCTTCCGTCTCTTCTTCAACCGGCTCCACATAATCATCATTGCGCTTCAGATAGAAATTGGCGCGCCATAATGTGCCGCCTTTCACATCAACAAATTGCGAGGTCATACTCCCTGCAAAGCGCGTATTTTCTTCACACATCATCGGAGAAAATCCCGGTGGCAGGGTTTCTTCATCAAGCTGCACCACATGCACACCAGGCGCGACGCCTTGAAAATGAAACAGTCCGTTTTTATCGCTGACCGCATAATCTCCGGTTTCGAGATAAATCCGAACCCCTTTGACGCCTTTGCCATCTTCAATTTTACGGGCCCATTCTTCATCGCCATCACAAGCCTGCTCGGCCACACGGCCGATTAATGTGGCTTTGGAGCGCAGCAAATCATCACGCACCAAAATTTCAGCGCGTGCAATACCAGAAATAGCATCCCCATCCCCATCAACAACAACCGCTTCATTAATTGCAGGCCCCAGCGGGGTACCAGCCGCAATTTCCAAAACATAAGTTAACGTAACCGCATCACCGGGTGAAAGTGGTGATAAGGAAAATAACAGGGTTTGCCCATTTTCATTGATGACTGGAGTGATAAGGTCGCCATTATCAACCCGCGCTGAACGCTCGCGATAACGAAAGCCATGGGGAATAACGTCACGAATATTTACTGGCGCTGGTACTGTATCGCGATTTTCAACCCGAATCCTGTATTGCACCAGATCGCCAATAGCCCCGGTAGAGCTAGTAACTTCCTTGGTTAAAACAATGCTAGCAGACGGATCAAGCGGAATATCCAGCGAGAGCGTGCTGACATTGTTTAAGGAAAATACTTCGCCATAAGATCCGGTTTCAACATTGGGCGCCATTGGCAAATTGGTCAAAACTGATGGATCAACGGTTGATGAAAACACATAGCCCGATGGCGG
>WFQB01000208.1 GCA_015487305.1 Parvularculaceae bacterium
AAACAGGCCCGCTTAATGGGACAGGTTTCGGATCCAACTGAACTTGTGAGCGGGAGAGGCAAGCCGGTGGGGTGGAGAAATCCGCTGGCCATCGGTCGGTTATGAGCTTGAAGGGCCTGACAAACCCTTTTCCAAGCTCATAGCGTCTGACAATGCCGGGCGCGGGTGAACCCACGAGAACACCCCTCCTTCTTTTTTTCGGCTCGTGTCATTCGCGCCCACCCTGTTTACCCAAACCCCGCTTCGACAAATCCGAAGGCGGGCATAATCCCCCATGCAAATCTACCGGTTAAGGGTAATAAGTTCAGCCTTTTGCAAGGCCATAATCTGGGTCAGGAACTCGGTTAAAATATCATCCTCTTCTTCGGCCTCAATGGCTTCCAAAGCTTCCATATCTTCCTTGATTTGTTCCACCATGCGTTTGGAAATATTGGCCAATAAATATTCGGCCACAGGAGCATTGGTTTTTTCCAAAACCTTCAGCACTTTGCGTATAAAGCCTTCTTCCATTTCACGGAATATAACCGGCACAGCATTTCTTGGCATGGTCTCAGGAATATCTTCAACGGTAATCATGCTTTTCTTGATGGCATCGGTCATATCCGCATCTTTGCCCTGCAGAAAATCCATCATCTTTTTCTGTTTTTCTAATGGCAACAAGCTCAAAACCTCCGCCACAGGTTCCAAATGCTCATAAGTCACTTTTTTCTGACTTGTCTTTTTGGCGTTTAGAATATCTGTTTCCAAAAGCCGCGCTATGGAATCCAAAACCCGGGGCTTAACCGGCTGATTATCGGTCAGTTTCAAAATTACCGCCGAGGCTTTTTCTTCCGGAAATATTTTCAAAATTCTCGCCGCAAATTCCGCGCCCAGTTTTTGCAAAACCAAAGCGGTGATCTTAGGCGGCTGGTTTTCCAAATATTCCGCTAGCTCTTCCGGGTCCTTTTCCTGCAAACGCGCCCACACCGCTTGCGATGTTTGCGGCGTGTCGCCCCCGTCTTGCTCCGCCCCTTCACCAAACAGACGTTGATAACGCTCCTCGTCAATCAGCGCTTCTGCCATTTTTCTGGCCTCTTCCGGGCCGCCACGAAAACTCCCTTGGGTTGCGCGCAATCCTTGCAGGAAGTCCCGCACAATAAAGGCCTGATCTTCTCTCGAAATCTTGTCCAGATTTTCAAAGGCATGCAAAACCTTGGCAACCTGATCATCACCCATTTTCTCCAATAGGGGTTTTGCCGCCCCCTCACCTAGCATAGAGATAATCACGGCTGCCTTTTGCTCAGGACTAAGCCCACGATCCTTCCCGCCCCGCCCCCGTCCGGCTGCCGGTGCCAAAGCTGATCCTCTTTGTGGTACAATCGCATTCATCCGCCATATCCCGTTAATATTGCCTGCGTAATGCGCAGCCATCCATCCGCCAAAACAAAAAATCCAACCTTAAACGGCAGTGACACCACCGTTGGCGGCACCATCATCATCCCCACCGCCATCAAAATCGACGCCACCACCAGATCAATAATCATGAAGGGGAGAAAAATCGCAAAACCAATTTGAAAGGCATGTTTGATCTCTGACAACATAAAAGCCGTTACCAGAAGCGAAAAACTCGGCTCGCCCTTTTCATTTTGCCGCCCTGGCAAAGTTTCTTCCAATGTGGCAATGCTTTCCGGATCAACCCGCCCACTCATAAAGCTACGAAACGGTGTCAGCGTGCGCTCTATCGCCTGATCTTCGGTTATCTGACCATCCAGATAAGGACTGACCCCGGTTTTCCACGCATCATTAAACACCGGCTCCATAACAAAAAATGTTAGAAATACTGCAAGCCCCATAATCATCATATTGGGCGGAGCCTGCTGAATCCCCACGGCCTGACGCATGAAAGAAAACACAATCGCCATAAATGGCAGACAGGTCACCATCATCGCAATGCCCGGTGCAAGACTTAGAATAGTCACCAGCGCAAAAAGCTGAATAACCCGAGCGCTTAAAGTGCCCTCTTCTTGCAACTCGCCCAATAATTCAGACGGTAAATCCGTTGGCAATTCCGGTGATGGCGCAATGTCTTGCGCGGTAGCCATACCAAATAGACCGCTGACCCCAACCATCAAAACTATCAGGATTATCTTGCGCAAAACCGTCATGGATTAGCTTTCAATAGCAATATCAATGATTTCAGTTATTTTAACGCCAATCTCCCCACTGGCAGGTTCAAATAACTCACCCCTTGCAATCAAACGGTTCTCAACCCGCAATTCCACCGGATCATCAATTTTGGCCGAAAGCGGAATAACAGAATCCGGACGCATGCCAAGAATATCGGCCACCGTAATTTGGGTGCTGCCAATCAACACATTCACTGTTACGGGCACAGAAAATATCGATCGCTTGAAAAGATTTTCCTTACTATCCTCGCGACGCTCAAATGTTGGCGCTTCACTACTGGCTTCGCCCGTTGCCTCTGTGGTGTCGTTCACGTGCTGTTACTCCTGCTCAAAACTCTGTTCCAAAACCTTGGCGATGGCATCCCGGCATTGCGACAAAACCTGCTCGCCATCAAAATCAATGCCGCCTGCTTCCCATGATACGCTGGCCTCTGTCTGCGATAGCCCTGCATCTTCCACAAAGCTAAGCCGCTCCAGCAAATCTTCGCGCCCTTCCAGCTTTTGCTTGATGGATACAATTTGTTCCGGCGCTCCGCGCACCGTGATAGTGCTGGTCATTTGCAAATGGCTGCTATGATCAAGAATGGATAAAATCTCGCGCGACACGGTTTCCGGCAAAAGCTTTGCGAACACCACATTGATGAGCTGCTCCAAATGCTGCAAATAGGTCCGCTCTGCCTCGGCCAGCGCTTGTCTTTTGATGGTTTCAACCGCCAGAACAATCTGATCGGCCTGCTGCTCCGGCGCATCTGCAACGGGTGCTGAAGGGTGATTGACCACTTGTGTATGGCCCGGTAATTGCGCCTGCTGCTTTTTGCAAACAAGGTCAAAATATTTGTCATTTTGCGGCGCTGGATGAAACCGGGCCAGCTTTTCTAATAATAAAGAAGCGGTCATGAGGCCATTTTCCTATCTTCATTGAGCCATTCTTCAAGCACGGCGGTTGCCTCATCCTGACGGCCATTGGTGAAATCCCGTAACACCGCCGCCGGATCAAGTTCGCCGGAACTGTCGGCCATTGCGCCCGCTTGTCCTGCTGCTTGCACAGTATTTTCCGCTCCAGCCTGTCCGCTCGCATTGGCACTGCCATCGGCCAATGCCGGCATGGCCGCTGCGGAGGGTCGCAACATTGGCCGCAGAACAAAGATTGCCAGAACCACAATCACCAATCCCAGCAATACGGCCTGAATACCGCTCCACAGATAACGCTCAAGCAAGCGCTCCATCAGCGGCGTTTCTGTAAGTAATTCCTCTTCAACCGCCAGCTCTGCAAAGGGCAGAAATTCAATCGATAAAATATCCCCGCGCTCTACATCCAGCCCCACAGCGCTGGTAACAAGTGCTTGCATGGCTGCGGTTTCGGCTTCTGTCAGTGTTGCCCCATCCGCCGCACCGGCAAGGGAGCGGGAATTTATCAGCACCGCCACAGAAAGCTTCTTAATGCTGCCTGCGCCTTTCTGGGTTTCCCGGCGCAATTGTGAAATTTCATATTGCGAGGTTTCCGAAGACACACTGCGCGAACCAGAAGATGAATTTTGTCCCTGCGCATCACCAGCGGGAAGATTGCTGGCCACCGAAACCGCTCCTTGCGATCCAGAATTGCTTTCGCTCTCCTCTGACACCCGCCGGGAGCGCAAAACCCGTGAATCTGGGTCATAGCTGACCTCGGATGTTGTCACCTGTTCAAAATCTATTTCCGCCGCAACGCTGACACGGGCATTGCCCGGCCCGACCCGCGCTTCGAGAATTTGCAAAAGCTTGGCTTCCAATTGTGCAGCAAGATTGGCGGTCTTGACCGACGGATCTGCCACATTATCCGAGGCTCCCGGTCCGGCAACAATACCCGTAGCCGAATCAATCACCACAACATCTTCCGGTGAAACCCCGGACACCGCCAAGGCAACCAGATGCTGAATGGCTTTTGCCTGTGGCACAGAAAGAGAGCGCCGGGCGGTCACCGAAACCGAAGCGGAATGGGGTTGGCTCAAACGGGACAGACCGGATTTTAAGCTTGCTCCAATATGGACCCGAGCGCCGGAAACTTCCGGCATGGAAAGTATGGTCCTAGCCAGCTCGCCCTCTTTGGCGCGCCAATAGGAGGCATTATACATCTCTGAGGTAACCGCAAAGCCATTGACCGAATCAAGCAGCTCATAACCGGACACTGCCGGGCGCGGCAGACCATCCTTGGCTAGCATGAGGCGCGTCTGATCGCGCTTGCTGGCTTCTATATAAATCGCTTCGCCCCGGACATCATAGGGAATGCCCATTTTTTCAAGCTCGCCAACAACCTCCCCCGCCTCGGTTGAGCCAAGCCCCGAATAGAGCAAAGACATGCCCGGCTTTGTTGTTTGCTGAACCAAAACCACCATCATGAAAGCAACCGCGACAATCGTAATTGCCAGTGTGATCTGCTTGCTTAAGGTGAGCCCCTTTAATGTTTCTATAAACCCCATTTTCTTCTCTACGCGCCTTCCTGCCGGTAATTTTAAGAGCTTTCCTGCTCCATTTTTTGCTTTCCGCGGGTCATTCCTTCAAACCAGCTTTTGGCCGGTCACAACCCATGGTAGCGATTGGTTAATGATTATGACCAAATCGTTAACACTTCCTTTACTTATGGGTGTAAATTTGCCTAATACCACTTTAGATTGTGTTTTGGGGCTTAGGAATGGCCAAGAAGGAACCGGACGAGACGTCCGACGAAACGGATAAAACCGAGGAAAAACCCGAAAAGGCCCAAAAAGCCAAAAAGGGCGGCGGTGGCCTGATTCAGGCTGCTATTCTGGCTGTTGGGGCGGGGCTGACCGCCTTTGCCACCGTATTTTTAATGCCCGGGGCAGAGCCAGAAATGCAGGTTTGCGCCACCGGAAAAGCCGGCGAGAACGGGGCAGTCGAAATGGCCGCCCACAGCCCTCCCCTTGAGCCGATCAACACAATTCTCGTTCCCCTTGATGAAATTTTGATTTCTATTGGCCGTGGCGAAGCTCGGCGCTATCTCAAAATAAATCTCACCTTGATTATGGACGAGAAGCTTGAAAAGCAGATGGCCGATCTGGAGCCGCAATTACGCGATGCTTTCAGCACCTATTTGCGAGCCGTTGAAGTTTCTGATTTCGAAGACCCTGCCTTTTATGAAGTTCTGCGTATGCAGCTTCATCGGCGGGCGCAATTAATCATCGGCCCAAAAGCGGTCGAGAGTATTCTTATCACTGACTTCCTGTTGAGGTAATCCCCCATGGAAATGACATTTGACGCAATTCTTCTTCTGGTTTCCGGTGCCGCCGGTCTTTATTGTTTCATCCTCTCGCGCCGCCTGCGCGCTTTGCAGGATATGAAAACCGGTCTTGGCGCCTCCATCATCTCTATGACCACAGCAATTTCACAATTAAAGGCAGCATCTGAAGAAAGTAAATTTCAAACCAGCGCCGTTTCAACCCAATTGAAAATATTATTGAAAGATGCCGAAAAGAAAATTTCTCACATACAGAAATTAAACCAAACCTTGGAACAAACAGCCTCAGAGACAAAAGATGAGGTCAACAAAGTTCAAAACGAATTATCCACTTCCATGCATCATCTCCTGCTGCAATCTCATGAACAAATTGAAGAACTGACCAGTCTGATGAAACAATTAAGGGTGCTCAGCGAAAAAACTCTGGCCCCCTATAGCGAATTACCCCCGGCCTTGCCCATCAAGCCGCCGTCTACAAAAACCAATAGCCTGAAGGTTGAGGCGTCATGAGTAAGAGTTACAAAAAGTCCTCTGTTCTAATTACTCTCACTGTTCTTTTTGCTCTGGCCTTTAGCGGTCGCATCATGGCGCTTTCTGCTGATAGTGATGCGCAAAACAGCGAACAACAGTCACAAGCGGTTGAAAAAAACCAACAGGATAATGGCTCCGCTTTGACAGTGCAGAACTCCAAACAAGAGGACGCGCAGGATATTGAAGAATTATACCTCACCGGTGAGGCCGCAAGCCTGATACAGACGACCAGAATCGCCCTTGAAGAAAAAGAAATGCGCCTGCGCGAACGCGAGGCTGAATTGGAAGTGTTGGAAAAAAAGCTGCTTGCAGAAAACGAAAAGCTGCAAAATCTGGAAGCCAGTCTTGAACAAAGATGGACCACGATGCAGGCAACGGCCAATGATGATCTCATCCATCTTGCCCGCATGTATGAATCCATGAAACCGGACAAGGCAGCGGCGATTTTCAACAAGATGGACCATCAATTTGCTGCCGGATTTTTGCGTTTGATGAAAAGCGAACAGGCCGCCCTTATCATGGCCAATATGACGGCTGATTCTGCTTATCTGGTCAGTGTCACCCTTGCTAATCAAAATAGCGATATTCGGGCAGCGCAGTTAAACTAGCCCTAAAAACACCTCTAGCCCTCTTCTATCTCCGAAAAAACATGGTTTCCGGCGCGTAAAGGTTTTTGCAACCTATGCGTGCTATTAACCATAAATCTATCTGGAGATTTAAAATGATTAAAACAGTTGATTTTCTTGTTATTGGCAGTGGTCCGGCCGGACGCCGCGCTGCTATTCAGGCCGCAAAGCTCGGCCATAGCGTGTTAGTGGTGGAACGTGGCCGCAAGCTCGGCGGCGTTTCTGTTCACACCGGAACCATTCCTTCCAAAACCTTGCGGGAAACCGTTTTGAACCTTACCGGCTGGCGCGAGCGCGGGTTTTACGGGCGCACCTATCGCGTGAAACAGGAAATTACTGCGCAGGATTTGCATAACCGGTTACGCACAACCCTTAATCATGAAGTTGAAATTCTCGAGCATCAGTTTTGCCGCAACCGGGTAGAATTTCGCACTGGAACCGCGCGGTTTATTGGCCCCAATGAAGCGGAAATCACCCATCCGGATGAACACCCGATTGAGGTGCAGTTTAAAAAAGCGCTGATTAGCGTTGGCACTATCCCTCATCGCCCCGATGACATCCCCTTTGATGGCAACAAAGTTCTCGACAGCGATGATATTCTGGAATTGCAGGAAATTCCGCGCTCGCTGACCGTTATTGGCGCCGGGGTTATTGGGGTTGAATATGCCAGTATTTTTAATGCTCTTGATGTGAATGTAACGCTGGTTGAGCCGCGCAAAACAATCCTGCCCTTTATCGATATTGATATTGTGACAGAGCTGGTTGGTGAATTGCGTGATCGCGGCGTCGATATGCGCCTTGGCTGCAAGGCGGCAAAAATTACTCGCCTCGACAATAGCGTGCTGACGGTATTATCGGATCATCGCGTGATCGAAAGCGATATGGTGCTCTATGCGGCCGGTCGCACTGGTGCCGTTGGCAGTCTTGGCCTTGAGAATTGCGGCATTGAAACCGATTGCCGTGGTCGGATCAAAGTCAATCCTGACACAATGCAATCCAGCAATGATTCAATTTATGCCGCCGGGGATATTATCGGCTTTCCAAGTCTCGCTTCTGTTTCTATGGAGCAAGGACGGATCGCTGCCTGTCATGCCTTTGGCGCGCCTTTGCCGGAAACACGCCAAGCTTTCCCTTATGGCATTTATGCTGTGCCGGAAATGTCGACCATTGGCGCAACTGAAGATGAACTACGCCAATCCGGGGTCTGTTTTGAATGCGGGATTGCCCGTTTTCGTGAGACCTCAAGAGGCCATATTATGGGCCTTGATCGCGGCATTATGAAAATGCTGTTTTGCCTTGAGACCAAAAAACTTCTCGGAGTTCACATTGTTGGCGAGGGCGCAACCGAGCTTATCCATATCGGTCAAGCGGTCCTGAACCTTGGCGGAACGCTTAATTTCTTCCTTGAAAATGTCTTCAACTATCCGACACTGGCGGAAGCCTATAAAATCGCAGCCCTTGATGCTTGGAACAAGATCTCTGCCCGCAGAAAAATCATTAAGGCTGAGGAAGATATGCCTGCAAAACAGCCAGAAGATCAAAATGATCCGATATCCGACCCTGTAGCGAAAATTGCGTAATCACCATTAAACTTTATCTTGCACAAAAAGCCCTATAGACTTTCCCCGCCCCCAATATCAGGGGAAAGTCCTTAGGTCTTTGATTTCATTGTTTTTTTAATTGTTTTGAGAAAAATCAGCATAAAATCAATTAAACCCATGGTTGTATAAATTATTTTTACCCGCATCCATTGCGCTCCAAAACCAATCAGCCCATAATGCTAACACCCATGGTTAACATTCTATTTACTCTTTATCCGTAGTGATTATGCAACTTTAGGGATGTGATAATGTTAACACCCCCTTAAAGTTGAATAAACACTACTCTAGGAGGGAGTAATTATGGCTAATCCGGTAGACGTGCATGTTGGCGCGAAATTGCGATTAATCCGAAATGCCCGAGGCATGTCCCAGGCAGAATTAGGCAAGCAAGTGGGCGTTGCCTTTCAGCAAATCCAAAAATATGAACGCGGCGATAATCGGGTTAGCGCTTCCATGCTGTATATGATGGCCAATGCGCTAAAGGTCTCCATTGCAGACTTTTTCTCCGGCCTTGATGCGGATTTCGATCCCGCCATTCCGGTCATGCCCAATAAGCCGCTTACAGTGCAATCTATCAAGCTCGCCACAGCCTTTGAACAGATTGAAGATTCTGCGGCCCGCAATCAAATCCTAAAACTCATCAACACATTGGCCTCTTCCGACGAGGAAGCCGCCTAACCGGCAACACCCATAAATTTACGAAGGTGTGGGCATGGGCGATCTTCAAAAAGATCGCCCATTTTTTGCAGCGATAAGGTAAATTCCACAAAGACCACACACATCACTTGGCGGTTTGGCCCCTGCTGTTTATGCCCGGCAAAACCGCAACCACCGGCCCGCTTCGCTTGAGCTACTGGGTGGCTCCACTCAGCGGGCCTTGACAACAACCCAAACAAGAGAAACAAACGTGAACGGATTCTACACCTGAATGGCCCGGATCAGGGGGCTGGGTCAGCTCTTGTATCCCATTTTGTATCCAGTTTGTATCCCACTTTTCGAATAAAGCGCGAATGGAACGTCATTTCCAAATCTATGTCATTGATTTTATTGAAAAATTAATTTTGGAAATGGCGCGAGTGACGGGACTCGAACCCGCGACCTCCGGCGTGACAGGC
>WFQB01000209.1 GCA_015487305.1 Parvularculaceae bacterium
CGTCAATATCCTTGAACGCATCTTCGATATTGGTCCTAGTGCCCTCAATCCGACTGGACTGGGTGGCTTCCTTGGCCACATACATGGTGATGAAGAAATCAATATCGGGGATTAGGGCGCTAAAAGCGTTCAATTCTCCTAAGGCCCGATCGGCGCGGCCTAGCAGATCGGTCAGTTCAGCGTCGCTACAGACCCATTCGTGACAGATTCGGGTGGGCAGAAAGGCCTTATAGTCATAGCGATCCTCGAAACCGCCTGCCTGAAATTCCGAAAGCTCCATATATCAGAAAACCCTATGGTTTTTAACTTTGCCTATCTGTTATGGCAGATCACAGGGGATTTTCAAGCTTTATGTCAAATAATACCCATTTTTCTGATATATAATCCTACCAATATCAAAAACTGTCAGCCTTTGTCGTCATCTTCACATATCTTTTGAACAGCTCTTCCAGCCGTTCGGTGTCGTTTTTGAAGCGGCGGCCTATATAGATGCGCTCCAGCACTTCGTCATTGCGGTCATGGGCGGCGCGGAGATTTTCGGGCATGGCATCTGGTTTGTAGAGGTCGGCGATGGTGGCGGGGAAATGGGCTTCGCGAGCAAGGAGGATATTTTCCGCTGCTTGGGTGAGGTCATCCTTATTTTTTTGGGTCAGCTTGGGAACCGGAAATGTGTTCCAACCCAAAGTGTTGGAATAGCGAAAATCCGTTTTCAACTTGCCGCAGACGGTGGCGATCCAGACAAGATGCAGGCGCGAGGCAATCAGCGCCATGTTCCACAAGGGAGCATCGTAGAGGGCGAAGGCAAGGTTGGAAACCGTCGATTTATTGTCAAGAAACCCAACCGGTAAATAATCCCGCCCCTCTGAGGAAACTCCGGCAAGGGCAATAGAGCTAAACTTACCAATATTCATCTCTCGAAATTGATGGGCGCGTTCGGCCATGGCATTGGCGCCTTTGTCTTTGCTGGCAAGACGCATCTGCCGCACGCCTTCAATACGCTCAGCTATGGCTGGAATAGCCTCGGCTTCTGGCAAGTTTTCATCCGAAATCCATAAACAATAACGGGATAGTCCGCGAATAAATTCCGCCGAACCATATATACGGCGGACAAATTTTTCTTGTTGCGCTTCGGTTAACCCCATCGCTTCAAGCTCTTGACGGTTCATGAGCAAATTACCGCCATCAACAGGCTTATTGCCAAAATCCATTTCGGCAATGGGTGTGAGTGGTTTACTGGCTTTTTTCACAATCACATTATCCGCCGCCACCAGATAGGCGTTGATATTCTCTGCCTGTTTTACCACCACCTGTTTGCCATCTTCAGCCAAAGAATAGAGATTGCGCTTGGCACTTGCATGGTTGGAAAGGCCGACAATGACCACGGTGACCCCGGCCTTGTGGCTGGCCAAATTGGCCCATTTGAAAGAGGTGTGGGCAAAGGCGATCTCGTGGCCCGAAGCAAAAATCATTGGCCAAATAATAGGCACTTGCTGCCCCTGACAGATGGAGTTCGTCGACACAAAGGCCGAGGCCGCCTTGGTGAATGAACCATAATCGGCGGCCTTCATAAACCAGCCCGCCACATAATCGAGGGATTTCCAGCTTTTGGTTCGCCCCTCAAAAATCGTTTTTAAATCTTCCTTTTGTTCTGTCGCTTGCCACGTACTACCCAAATAAGGCGGGTTACCGCAAATATAGGTTTCGCCGCCCTCATTCTCAAAATCAATTTCGGCCTGATCCAGCGGCGAGTGAAAAAGATCATCCGCATGATGTTTCACGCCCGTGCCTGTGGGCGGGCAGATGGAGAGCCAATCGAGGCGCAAGGCATTGCCGCAAGTGATCCAATTTTTGGTATCAAGGGGCAAAAATTCTGCGAGGGCTTCTTTTTGCCCCAGATAGATCACATCGCACTGATATTCTGCGATGATGAGGGCAAGGCGGGCAATCTCTGCGGGGAAATCGCGCAGCTCAATGCCGCGAAAATTGGTGAGCGGAATTTCGGAATGTCGACCCTCCTCCCCGCGCCGCTTGTTGATCTCCGCCTCTATCTCTCGCATCTGCTTATAGGCGATGACCAGAAAATTGCCGGAGCCACAGGCGGGATCAAACACCCGAATACGCGACATTCGTTTGCGTAAATTGAGTAATTTACGCCCATTGCTGCCCGCCGCCTCAAGCTGTTGGCGCAGATCATCAAGAAAAAGCGGGTTCAACACTTTCAAAATATTCGGCACCGAGGTGTAGTGCATGCCCAAGCTGCCGCGCTCTTCATCATCGGCCACCGCTTGAATCATCGAGCCGAAAATATCCGGATTGATTTGTTGCCAATCCAAATGGCCGATATTGATGAGATAAGAGCGCGCAATGCGAGA
>WFQB01000210.1 GCA_015487305.1 Parvularculaceae bacterium
CCAATATCCAATGCAGCCATATTGCAACACTAGTATATCTATTTTGAGCCATTGCCATTTTTCAGTCCCTTTCAGTCATTCCCGATAAGAGGGTCTTTTACTGGCTTTCGGCTCCATTGTCGAATTCTGCTTCAACAATAATTTCCACCTCATCGCCAACAAAAGGCACTGCATAGCCAAGCCCCCATTGGGAGCGCAAAATCTTTGTGCGCCCGGAAAAACCAATCACATAAACCCCCTCATCGCCGCCCTCTCCGGCTTTGTTGAAAGTGACATCCAATGTCACCGGATGGGTCTCGCCCTTCATGGTCAGATCGCCGGTGATGACACCCGTCCAATCGTCATTTTTAGTAATCTGTGTGCTGACAAATGTAATTTCCGGAAAGGCTTCAACTTCAAACATATCCCCGCTTTTCAAATGCTCATCAAAAGCATCAACACCGCTATCAATATCCGCCGTTTGAATGGTCACCTTAATGGCAGACTGGGTCGGATCCTCGGCATTCCAATCGAGCACCGCATCCCAATTGCGCCAGCGCAAGAACGGATTGGAATAGCCCTTATGGGAATAGGTAAAAGTAATGTAGCCATGATTTTTATCGAGCGAATAACGCCCGGAAGGCGCTATTTTATACGCAGCCTCTTCACTGGCTGTTTCTTGTGCGGCCTGCGGCGCGGCCTCAACATCTGGCGCTGCGGCAGCAGATTTGGCGGCTTGCGCCTCATCACCATTGCCGCAAGCCAGTAATAAAAAAGCACTGGAGGCAAGCAAAAGGGCGGAGCGGGGGATCATAAAGTGCGTAATCATGGGGCTAATTCCTCTTAATTTGCGAAAGATTACTATCTATTATTGATATAACGCACATGAATAACGCGCGATAGCCCCTTTTGTTGCGATTTTAGCAATTACCCATTGCCCGCCTCTATTTCAGCAATCAAATCCGCCCCCTGCGAGCGCACATTGCCCACGGCCCTACCCACCGGCCAGCTTTGCATCGCCTCGCTGTCGCGGGGTTTTAGCAATTCGCGTGCATGCCTGTTTTCAATATCAAGCCATACCTCATAATCATTTGGCTCTAAAATCACCGGCATGCGGTTATGAAGCTCACCCATCATCTCATTGGCGGGCACGGTCAAAATCGTAAAACTATCCACTTCCGAGCCATCAATCATCGCCCGATCCCAAAGCCCGGCAAAATAAAACCATTTTCGATTGCGCAAGGAAATGGCAAAAGGTTGCTTTGCGCCCTTCTCGCCGGTCCATTCATAAAAACCACTGGCGGGCACAAGACAGCGATGATGACGAAACGCTCCGCGAAAAGTCGGAGCTTCAGCAACAGTCTCAGCGCGGGCATTAAAGGTCGAAAACTTCTTTTCCGATAAAGGCTTTTTCCACCAGCTTGGCACCAGCCCCCAAAGCGCCGGCACCATTTGCAAAGCCCCATAGGGCGCATCCTCACCTTCCGGCGCATGGCGAATGATCGGCGCATATTGCCAAGGGGCAATATTATAAGACCCTTCCGGCGGGTCCACCCCTTCGGGAACCCACAAATCAAAAGCAGAAGAAAAATCCTCCCAGCTCAAATCCACACGATAAAACCGTCCACACATGAGCGCGATAGTAGAAGAATTGGTCGTGCCGGGATAGGGACAAGTGCATCAATTATACCGGCCTTGCCACCATTAAATAAAACACCACCAGAAGAGCCGGAAAGGCGAGTGAGCCAAGAATGATCCACCAGCGATCCATTTTCCAATAGCGCTCCGGCAATGGTGAACCGGTCTCCAGCGCCATCTTTGCCATGTCACGCATTTTAATCTGCATCCACACTACCGGAAGCCAGCACGCCCCTGCAAAGAAATATAATGCGAGCCCCCAAATCACCCAAAAATCGTTGAGGGCATGTCCGCCAAGATGAACCAGCCACAAACCCGTTGCCAGTTGGACAAGGATCGCAGGGGTCGTAAACAACCAGTCAGCGATGACCACATGGCGCGTGGCAAAATAAATAGCCCCCACATCTTTCCTGCGATTGGCCATGAACATATAAAAAGCGCTGCCAATGCCCGTTCCAAACAAAATCGTTGCGCTGAGAATATGAATCCATTTTACAATAAAGTATTCCATTTGCCCGCTTCCATGTAAGCTGTCGGAAAGTAGTTGATGAGAATAGAAACAGGTTTTTTGTGAAACAACCCATATTTCAATCTGTATTTGCTGACGACTGGGACAAACTTCCCCCGGTCATGCACAAACATTACGCAAACCGACCCTTTAGTAATGACATCATAACCGCTAAAGGAAAAATGACTATTGAGTTTGGCTGGTTCATTGCAATTATATTGCCTTTTTTGCGCCTGTTTGGTGCGCTGGTACCATATAAGGGCGAGAACATTCCTGTCACTGTGCAGTTCTTAAGCGAACCTACAACGGCAGCCTTTGGTCTGAAGCGAACCTTTTATTTACCCGATAAAAAACCACATATTTTCTTCTCACGAATTTTTCAGATAAAAGACAATGAGATGATAGAGTTTATGCCATCGGGCATTGGTTGGCGGCATGAATTTTTGTTTAAAGACAACAAAGTCATTCTTCAGCACAAAGGCTATGCCTTGCGGCTGTTTGGCAAAATCATTCCTTTCCCCATCAGCCTGTTTCTCGGCAAAGGTCATGCGGAAGAAGAGGCCTTGTCCGATGATCAGTTTCGCATGCGCATGACAATCACCCATCCGCTATTTGGCAAGGTTTATGAATATCGCGGGCGCTTCACCATAACGGATATGACCCAATGCGAAGCGTAATCATTCTTGGCGGCTATGGAAATTTCGGCAAGCGCATTGCCCTTGCTTTGGTCAAATCCGGCATTGCCATTATTATAGCCGGAAGAAATGCCAGCAAAGCACAGGCACTTAGCGACAAACTTAAAAAACATCACCCGGAAGCCAAAATCAAATTAGCAATCTTTGACGCGCAGGCCGATCTAGCCAATCAATTACAAAACCTGAAACCAGCCATCGCCATAAACACAATCGGTCCGTTTCAAACAAGCGATTATGCAATCGCCAAAACATGCATCCAACAAAAAACGCATTATATTGACC
>WFQB01000211.1 GCA_015487305.1 Parvularculaceae bacterium
AATAATAGCCCCCATAGCTTGCGAGAAATGAAAAAAGTCATTAAACGCGTCCAATCCGGCGTCCGCAATGATGATGAAAAGTCCGAGGAAATATTTCTTGCGGCCTTTGAGAGTAAAGACCATAAGGAAGGCGTAAATGCCTTCCTTAATAAACACAAACCGAACTATTAACCTTATTTATAGCCTGCATGAACAACATTTATAGCCTGCATGAACAACAGACTTATTTAAAAGGTACATTCTTTACGTGCAAGCTTACCATGGACCATAAGCCAGCCCGCTATTTGCGAATAAAGAAAGAATGCTTTTGCATTTTCGGTTATGGCGGCATTTGACAGCATCAAAGCTGTTCCAAGAATAATGCCGGCCCATAGGATGGCATTCAATATGAGATATCCATTTACATTTTTAGTCATAATAGTTTCCTTTTCAAATTTATATTATGTGTAAGTTTGGTCTATGTCGTAAATCTGCACTTCACTTTGGCAGAGAAAAAATTTCTTCTACAGGTACGTTAAAAAAACGGGCCATTTTAAGCGCAATAATAGTAGACGGAACAAAGCGGCCCACTTCAATAGTACTAATGGTTTTGCGTGTGACGCCTATTTTCTCAGCAAGATCATTCTGGCTTAAGCGATGCTCAGCGCGGAACACGCGAATACGATTTTCCAGTTTTCCGCTCATGAGCTTAACTCCTCCTCATCTTCATCCGGAATATCGCGGCCCTCGATGAAGATCAAATAATAATAGGTTATGCAGAAGAGGCTGAGGCTAAGCATAGTTATGAGGCGCGCAAAAGTTAACAGGTCCAATTCAGGAAAATATTTATCCACCATCGCACCGCCCAGTGTCAAAGAAACAAACGTCAAAGCAAAAGCCAGAACGGCTGCCCGCCTAAAGATAATGGCTATATAACTATCATCCTCTTGAACCTGACATTTTCCGCTATATTTCATCCAAGCAAAACGTAAGAATGGCGGCAAAATAATGATAGCAATCCCAACACGCAAAATAGTCTCCAAATAATCTTTAGCCTGCAACATGGTCGCATCCATAAGATTTTCGGCCAACCTTAGGGCGATTATTACAATAAGTATCAAAAGACCTAAAACAGTCCTGCTTAAAATCTTGTCCATCAAAACTGCCGGTGATACTTCTTTATGAATATTCATTTCTTACATCCTTTATATTATCAGGTATCATAATGGGAGCTAATCAACTCTTTTTGATACCTTTAGGTTACATATAGGGCAGCAAAAGGGTCATGTCAAGATAAAAACACAGAGAGGTTCTTACATGAATAGGGGGATATATTTTATATGCTAGTTACGGGCGGCATTGGCGATGCGCAGGCAGGCGCGGGCGCAGATGGCTTCTGCCGGCAATCCCGTCACTTTACAATCCGCCTCGGCTTCCATAACAATCTCCAGCGCGTTGGACAGTTTATTCGTGGACCATTTGCCAAGCTGGGCCATAAGGGATTTCTTTTCCGGCGAATAGGGGCCGTAAACCACGGCAAGCACCGCCTTTTCCGCCGAAACCCCCCTGTCCATACTGCCGCGTGCCAGATGCAGTTTCTGTAATCTTCGCGCCAGGTTGCGCAGGATCGGAATGGCATTCTCGCCCCGGTTAAAGGCCTTGAATATGGTATCATCAAGCAGCCTCAGATCACCACCCGTGGTGGCCACCGCAATCATGTCAAGGGTCAGTGATCCGCTGTCACCAACACAGGCACGCACGTCTTCAAGGGATATGGTCCGGCGCACCCCGGACGGTGCCTCCCCCATATAAAGGGTCAGTTTTTCAAGTTCCCCGCGTGAAACCATACGGTCCGATCCCAGATTACCCTGCAGATAGGCCACCGCCGCCGGATCAATATTCAGGCCGGCCCCGTTTATCACCTCAAAAATCAGGCTTTGCAAATCGCTCTGGGCATCCTCGTAACAGGCCATGGCCGCCGCATTTTTTGCCTTGTTGAACAGTTTGACCAACGGGGATGTGGTCCGAATACCACCGGCGGTGATAATCACCAGCCCGTCACCCACCGGGTTATCCAGAAAGGCTTTCGCGGCCGCGGTCACATTTTCCCCGGCCCCGTCAATGCGAACGACGCGCCGGCCACCCATCATGGGAATGGCCGCCGCCTCATCCACCAGAAGATACGGCTCCGATTTCAGCCTGTCCGGGGCGATATCCGCCACAAGAAAAGGATCGCGCAGGTCGTCAACCACCTGTTTTGCAATCTGCCCTGCCCGCTCGCGCACCAGCCCCTCAT
>WFQB01000212.1 GCA_015487305.1 Parvularculaceae bacterium
AAGAGCGCAGTCACGAAAAACAGCCCTAAGGCACCCAGAACCAAAAGCCCAGTGACATAGTAAAGCTCATCCGGCCAAATTTCGATGGCGAAAAAATAAAAACGCTGTCCTGAAAAATCGACCAGAACCGCTTGATCGGGTTGGCCGGGACCGCGATCCCAGCGCAACCATGGCAGCAGATAATATATACCAAGGGTGACAAAGAGCAGCACCCATTTGATAAAACGAAACCGTCCGTGAACCAATTTCGGATAAATTGGTTCACGCTTTTTGTAGAGCTGCCGATTTTCTGCAGAATTTACCGCATCGACATCATAAGTTTGAATTTCTGACTGACCCATTGAAATGGGTTACTCCTGCTCGCCCCCACCCAGTGTGTGAACATAAACTGCAAGTGATGCGATGGTGGCTTCGTCGAAACGGTGATCCCAGCTGGGCATAACACCATTTCGTGAGTTTGTTATTGTATATTTTATTGCCTCCCTATCGCCACCATAGAGCCATTCGCGATCGGTTAAATTCGGTGCGCCAAACATTCTATTGCCGGTGCCATCAGCACTATGACATACGGAACATTGCGCCTTAAACAAGGGTGCTGCGCGCTGCACAGCCTCTTCATTGACATCGTCCTCGCCTGCCAGATATTGCACATAGCTGGTTAAATCATTGACCTGTTCACCGGATAAAATTCCGGTTTTGCCAAAGGCCGGCATCAGGCTTTTGCGTGATTTTGGATGCGGCGCGCGAATACCATAAGCAATTGTTGTGCGGATATCTTCCAATGTTCCGCCCCATAGCCAGACATCATCGTTCAAATTGGGATAGCCTATCGCCCCTTGCCCGCCGGGGCCGTGGCAGGTTTCACAATTATCGCCAAAGGCCGCTTTGCCGGACGCCATGGCAAATTGCAACAATTCGGGATCATTTTCTATATCGGTCAATGATTTTGACGCCAAAAGCTTTTCCGAATTGGCGCTGCGCATGGCTTGCAATTCAAGCATTGCCGCATCCACATTGGCGCGCTCGGAGTGGTTTCTGGTGCCTTTAAAATAGCCATTTATGCCGGGCCATGATGGCATAAACACCCAATAGACAACCGACCATACAATGGTCGCATACATGATAATCAACCACCAACGCGGCAGCGGCGTGTTCAGCTCTTTAATGCCGTCCCATTCATGCCCCGTGGTTTGGGTGCCTGTCGCATCATCAATTTCGGGATTATTTTTATTATTACTCATCAGAATTCTCCTCTTCCAGAGGAATTTTGGCCGCATGGTCAAATTTAGCACGATTACTCGGCGCCAGTGCGTAAACCAGAACCAGAAGGAAAGCGATAACGAATAGGAGCAAGCCGCCCGTCTGCGCTATCTGGGAAAGAGTTTCATACATAGGTCTCGTCTCCTTAGCGCAAATTATCGGGGTTTTCGGCTTCATAGGTTGAAAAATCAACCATAGTGCCCAAAACCTGCAAATAGGCGATCAACGCATCCAGCTCGGTGATTTCTCTCTTATCCATAAAGGCTGGATAGGAAACATCGGGCCAGCGTTCCTCAAAGCCTTCAAAATCTTCTGCCAGAAAATATCCGGCCTGTAATTTCAAATCCTCTTGCGCATTGGCAATCTGCTCGTCGGTATAAGGAACTCCCACCCGTCGATTGGCAATCAGATGCGTATCCAGACGATCAAATTCAAGCTTGGTTTTGTCAAGAAACGCATAAGGCGGCATGACAGAGCCGGGCACGAGTGAGCGCGGATCAATCAGGTGCTGGCGTTGCCATTCATCGGAATATTTGCCGCCAACACGGGCGAGATCTGGCCCGGTGCGTTTTGACCCCCACTGGAAGGGGTGGTCATACATGCTTTCTGCGGCGAGCGAATAATGGCCATAGCGCTCTACTTCATCGCGCAAAGGTCGGATCATCTGGCTATGGCAGACATAGCACCCTTCGCGAATATAAATATCGCGGCCCGCCAATTCCAAAGGTGTATAGGGCCGCACCCCTTCTACCTCTTCAATCGTGTTTTCGAGATAGAAAAGTGGTGCAATTTCAACCAGCCCACCAATGGATACCACGAATAAAATCGCTGCGACCAAGGGGCCGGAATGCTTTTCTAGGAAGGCGTGTCTGTCTAACATTTTTCTTCTCCTTCCCTATTCTGCCGGTGCCATGGCCGGTGCTTTACCACCTGCCTGCTTGGGCTTTTCGTCCAGCACATCACCGCGTGCTGTTTTCCATAAATTGTAACACATGATGAGAGCACCCACGAGGAACATCGTGCCGCCAAGGGCGCGAATGACAAAATAGATATGCTTGGCTTCTACAGTTTGAATGAAGGAATATTGCAGGAAGCCCAATTCGTCATAAGAGCGCCACCACAGACCTTCGAGAATACCTGCCACCCACATGGAAGAGATGTAGAGCAGGATACCCACGGTCGAAATCCAGAAATGCCATTCCACCAGCGCGTTGGAATACAGCTTTTTACGACCCCAAGCCCATTGCGCGAGACAATAAAGCGCGCCGAAACTGATATAGCCAACCCAGCCAAGAGCGCCGGAATGCACATGCCCGATGGTCCATTCTGTGTAATGGGATAGGGAGTTCACCGCCCGCACCGCCATTAGCGGTCCTTCAAATGTACTCATGCCGTAAAACGCGACCGAGACAATCATCATACGAATAACCGGATCGGTGCGGATTTTATCCCATGCCCCGGACAGGGTCATGAGACCATTGATCATCCCGCCCCAGGACGGCATCCACAACATGACCGAGAAAGTCATCCCCAATGTCTGCGCCCATTCCGGCAGCGCCGTATAATGCAAATGGTGTGGTCCGGCCCAGATATAGATGAAAATCAGCGACCAGAAATGCACAATGGACAGGCGATAGGAATAGACCGGACGCTCTGCCCGTTTGGGAATGAAGTAATACATGATCCCCAAAAAGCCCGCGGTCAGGAAGAAGCCAACCGCATTATGGCCATACCACCATTGGGTCAGGGCATCTTGCACCCCGGCAAAGAGCGAGTAGGAGCGGGTTTCAATTAAGGAGACCGGCATCGCCAGATTATTGACCACATGCAGCAAGGCCACAGTGACGATGAAGGCCAGATAAAACCAGTTGGCCACATAGATATGCGGCTCCTTGCGCTTCCACAAAGTACCCAGATAAACCAGTAAATATGCAACCCAGACAATGGTCAGCCAGATATCCGCATACCATTCAGGCTCAGCATATTCGCGCGATTGTGTGACCCCCATGAGATAGCCGGTGGCGGCAATGATGATAAAAAGCTGATAGCCCCAAAACACAAACCATGGAGCAATGCCGCCAGCAAGGCGCGCCCGTGAAGTCCGCTGAACTACATAAAAGGATGTGGTGATCAAAACCGTGCCGCCAAAGGCGAAAATCACCGCAGAGGTATGCAGGGGCCGCAAACGACCAAAATTGGTCCAGCCCCATTCTTCAATATACATGAAGTTTGGATAGGCAAGTTGTAGGGCGATAATGACCCCGACAAGAAAGCCAACAACGCCCCAAAAGGCCGATAAACCAACACCGACTTTGACAATCCCCATCATATAGGGGCCCTCGTCTTTTTGCGCCTTATATTGCCGGGCAATCATCGCAAAACCGGCAATGATAAAGGCCGTCAAAAAGATAAGCGCGTGGACCCGCATCAGATCATCGGGGGTCTTGGCTGCAATTATGAGAGCGAACATGCTGCCAATAGCGAGGAATATCCAAAGGATAACAGCATCTATTCCAACGGGTTTACCGGGTGACGTCTGTGTTTGGCTCATAATTTAAAACTTCCCTCAAAAGGTCACAGCCTCTTTTTATGTCAGGTGCTCAACCGCTTTAGACTAGCAACCGATAGAACTGGCCATAGGTCGGCTATATCTGGCCATCTATCCGGATTCTAGGCAGTGAAAACCCATAATTTATGCGGGTGTGCCACCTGCCGAACAGAGCGGAATTGACCTATGTCAAATTTACTATGGCCTGCTTCGTTTGCGAGGCAAACAGGCGCAAAATTAGCTTATTTCATGGTATTTTTTCACGTTCTGCGTGATAGGCCTAAATCTCAACGCCCTCAAAATGCGCCCCGACCACCACATAGCGGCCAGACACTTCTTGAAGTCTGTGCTGTTTTTTCAAAGAGGCAAGAGTTCGGCTAAGGGTTTCTAGGCGTAGGCCCAGATAATCGGCAATATCTTGGCGCGGCATGGGCAGGAATATCCGGCCGGAATCATATTTTGGGCATTTTTTGGCAATCATCGAAAGAAAGCTGAGCACCCGCTCCTCGGCATTGGTTTTGCCAAGAAGAACGATATGATCTTCTGCTTTGTTCATCTCCGTATGGCCACGGGCCAGCAATCTATCCTTAATGCCGGGATATTTGCGCGACATTTCATCAAGATAGGAGTGCGAAAATCGACAGACCAGTCCCGGCTCTAAAGCCTCAGCGCTGTGCACGCTATCATGACTGGCATTGAGACCAAGAAAATCTCCCGGAAAGAGAAAGCCAGTAATTTGGCGGCGACCATCTGATAGCATCCGCACCAGTCGGAATGTACCGGAAACGATCACATAAAGTTTTTCGTTGGGCTCACCTTGTTTGACGATGGCCTGACCTTCCCTGACCGAATGATGGGCCATGGTATTGGCAACGATTTTCATATCGTCCGCGCCAAGTTCTGCACAGATGGAGGTTTTACGAACCTCACAGACAGAGCAATAGGCAGGGTCGGCGATCAATCGGCTGCACTCAGGAAAAACTGGCACTGTAGAAACAAATCCCTTTCATGGCTGACGGCCGGATTGCCATCCCTTATCTGCCATAAATTAAGATTTATCTAGAGAGGCTTCAATTACAAAGCCAGTAAAATAGGTGGTCGCCCCTAAAAAATAACCTTGCCACCGTTAAACAGCACGGGAAAAGGCTTTGGCAGAGCGGTCTTTTTGCTGATTTGCGAAGGTCGGGTCGAAAACCGCCGCTATCAGGCGGGAAAAGGCCCGGGCTTCGGGTTTGATTGTAATCTCATCGCCTTCGAGCCGGATTAAATGATCCGCCTCGAATTGTTGCAAGTCTTGGCGTAAAGCCAGCCAGTCACCCTCATCTGGCGCCACAATCTCATACCAATCGCACAAATTGGCTTGCTGACGGCATAATAATTCATCAATCCAGACACCAAGGCGGCGCTCCATGGGGTTGGCTTTCACCCCTTTCTGGGTGGCCAGCTCGCCACTGGCGATGGTTTGCTGATAATCACTGATATATTTGGCATTTTGCGCTAATAATCCGTCAATCTGGCTAATGGCGCTTGGTCCGAAACCGATAACATTTTTGGCTGTGTCTTCGGTAAAGCCCTGAAAATTGCGCGCCAATCGACCTTCCTGTGCTGCCCGGGCAATCGCCGTTTGGGGCTTGGCAAAATGGTCAAAGCCAATGCACTGATAACCTGCCTTCAAAAAGGCTTCATCGGCCAAAGCTGCCAAATCCGCTCGCTCAACAGGCGATGGCAAATCCTCATCCCGGATCAGCCTTTGATGGAGAATTTTCTGTGGTAGATGGGCATAGCCAAACAGTGAAATCCGCTCTGGCGACAAAGAGATGGTTTTACGCAGACTATCAGCAAAGATGTCGGCATTTTGTAATGGCAGGCCATAGAGCAGATCAAAGCTGATATCATCAATGCCTGCCTCTCGCATGGCTGAAACGCAATTCTCAATCATCTCAAATGATTGCACCCGATTGATGGCCTCTTGCACTTTCGGATCGAAATCCTGCACCCCGAGGCTCATGCGGGTAATGCCAATGGCAGCAAGCGCATGGATGCCTTCTGATGTGCAAAGGCGCGGGTCCAACTCCATGCAGACGGGGCTTAAATCGGTAAAGCCGATGGATTGCTCAATCTGATCCAATATGTTTCGTAAATCTTTGGGGTCAAAATAATTGGGGGTACCGCCGCCAAAATGGATTTGGCTGACCACCCCGCGGCCACGCAAAATATCTCCTACCTGTTTTATCTCGGCGATCACCGCATCAAGATAAGGCCTAGCCCGTTCAGGATCATTTTCCACCCGCATATTGCAGCCGCAATACCAACAAAGCTGGGTGCAAAACGGGATATGGATATAGATGGAGATTGGCTCATAAAGCCCGATATTTTCGAGCGCAGCGCGATATTCCTTCGGACCCACTGCAGTATTGAAGTGCAGTGCCGAAGGGTAGCTGGTATAGCGCGGCGCTGGGCGCGTCAGATATTTATGCCATTTTTCCTGCATGAGGGCCTGTATAATCGATAAATACGCCTAAAATCCATGACTTAAGTCAAATCTACCATGAATCTCCCCCTTGCGAGGGATTGCTAACACCGCCATTCTTGCAGTTGAACAAAACACAGGAATGATGATGACCGAAACCCCAATTCTGACCGAGCTGACCGACGGCCTGCTGACCATTCGCTTTAACCGACCCGATAGCCTGAACAGTCTCAACCGGGCTTTGCTGGAAGGTGCTAATGAGGCCTTTGAGCGGGCCGCCAAAGACGAAGAAGTGCGGGCGGTGATGCTGACCGGAACCGGGCGCGGCTTTTGCGCTGGGGCTGACCTGACCGAAGCCTCGGCCAGTGCTGGCGGCGGCCCGTATGATATGTCCGACAATCTGCGCCAGCTTTATGACCCGCTGGTGCTGGCGATTGCGCGATTGGAAAAACCCGTCCTATGCGCTGTTAATGGTATTGCCGCTGGAGCCGGGGCTAATTTCGCCCTCGCCTGCGATATTGTGGTGGCGTCCGACAAGGCCTATTTCCTGCAAGCCTTTGCCCGTATTGGCGTTGTCCCTGATGCTGGCGGCACATGGTTTCTGCCGCGTCAAATTGGGCTGGCCAAAGCCATGGGGCTGATGATGCTGGCTGATAAAGTAGATGCCAAGGAAGCAGAACGCCTTGGCCTCATCTGGGCGGTGCTGCCCGGTGACAGTTTTGAGGAAGAGGCCCGCGCACTTGGCCTGCGTCTTGCCAAAGGGCCAACGCAGGTTCATGGCTCCATCAAAGCCATGTTACGGGCAAGCTTTGGTAATACGTTGGAGACCCAACTGGCTTTGGAATCCCGCTATCAATCCCTCGCCTCACGGTCAGAAGATTTTCGCGAAGGGGTGATGGCCTTTTTGCAAAAACGCGATGCCAATTTCAAAGGGAAATAATCAGCCAGTTAAGGTCCACAACAGATACAAAACGCAGCCCGAGGTGCCGCCATCCTTCGACAAGCTCAGGATGAGGCGGCGTCTCGAAGGGCGACAACAACGAACAGAAGTCAAACCAAAACCCTGACCTCTATCCGGTCCTCAATGGAGAAACGCTCATGTTCATTATCTTATTAAAATTCGCTACCAATAAAGCCAATGCCGGACAGTTTATGGACGGCCATAAGGCATGGATCAAACAGGGCTTTGCTGAGGGGGTGTTTCTGATGGCCGGAAGCCTGCAACCTAATCAGGGCGGCGCGGTGATGGCCCATAATGTCTCCCGCGAGGAATTAGAGACTCGCGTCAACCAAGACCCGTTTGTGGCTGAAAATGTGGTTAGCGCAGAAATTCTGGAGATCACCCCGAACATGGTGGATGAAAAATTGAAGTTTTTGCAGAGTTAAATCATGCCACCTCAAACAGGCCTGCGGCACCCATGCCGCCGCCGACGCACATGGTACAGACCACATATTTCACACCGCGTCTTTTGCCCTCTATCAGCGCATGACCAACCATGCGCGCGCCGGACATGCCATAGGGGTGGCCAACGGAAATTGCGCCGCCATTGACGTTTAAAATCTCGTCGGGAATGCCAAGCTTGTCGCGGCAATAAATGACCTGCACCGCAAAGGCTTCGTTTAATTCCCACAAGCCTATATCACCCATTTTAAGGCCGTTTTTCTCCAGCAGCTTTGGTACTGCAAAGACCGGCCCGATGCCCATCTCTTCCGGCTCCAGCCCGGCAACGGCAATGCCGCGATATATGCCAAGGGGCGCAAGACCGCGTTTTGCCGCTTCGCCCGCTTCCATCAGTACCGCCGCTGAAGCCCCATCCGATAGCTGCGAGGCATTGCCGGCGGTTATTACTGCCCCTTCCCCGCGCACAGGCTTCAACCCTTGCAAGCCTTCCAAGCTGGTGGATGGGCGATTGCCCTCATCCTTTTCCAATACCACATCATGGGTGGAAATTTTGCCGCTTTCTTTGTCCTTCATCATCATGGTCGATGGCAGGGGTACAATCTCATCGTCGAACTTGCCGGCCGCTTGCGCCGCCGCCGTGCGCTGCTGGGATTGCAGGGCATATTCGTCTTGTGCTTCGCGGGAAATGCCATAGCGCTTAGCGACAATTTCCGCCGTGTCGATCATTTGAATATAGGCATTGGGGTGCATCTCCACCAAAGCCGGGTCTGGCTCGACCCGCATTTGCGGTGTCTGCACCATGGAAATACTTTCCACCCCGCCACCAAGGGCAATCTGCTGGCCATCGGCAATGATCTGTTTTGCGGCGATGCCAATGGCCATCATGCCTGACGCGCATTGGCGATCGACCGACATGCCCGGCACTTCTACCGGTAGCCCGGCGCGCAATACCGCGTTGCGGGCGATGGTGTGTTGCACGCCCTGTTGCAGGGCCGCGCCGGTGATAACATCTTCCACTTCGCCACCATCAAGCTTCGCCCGCTTCACTGCCTCGTTAATGGCATGGCCTGCTAGGGTCGGGCTTGGGGTGGCGTTGAACGCCCCGCGATAGGCTTTGCCAATAGGGGTGCGGGCGGTTGAGACAATGACGGCTTCACGCATGGGGGTTCTCCTTTGATTTTCCGCCTCACATTAGCCATTCACGCCCGCAATGTCTCAAACTTAATGCAGTCCTGCCTTCACATGGCTTTGACCATTGCATTCAACTGCAATACCCGCGTGACCCAAAGCCAAATTCACGGCACAATCAGGAAAAAAGGAATTGAAAATGAAAGCCCTCACCTGTCACGCCTTTAAGCCTTACAAAGAACACGCCGTCGAAGATGTGGACGCGCCCGCTATTTCTCCCGGCCATGTGCGGATTGAAATTCATGCGGCGGGGATAAATTTTCCTGACCTTTTAATGGTCGAAGGCAAATATCAGATGAAGCCGCCTTTTCCCTTTATCGCCGGGGCTGAATGTGCCGGAGTGATTACCGAGCTGGGTGAAGGGGTTAAAACCCGCAAAATTGGTGAGCGGGTTTTATGCGTTGTCCCCATAGGCGCTTTTGCCGAGCAGGTGGTGGCACCGGAAATGACCTGCTTTCCCTTGTCCCAAAATATGAGTTTTGCCGAAGGCGCTGCCCTGACCATAACCTATGGTACGGCCCTTCATGCTCTCGATCAGCGCGCCAATCTGCAAGCTGGCGAGAAACTTTTGGTTCTCGGCGCTGCGGGCGGGGTTGGCCTTGCGGCTATTGAGCTTGGCAAGGCCATGGGGGCGGAGATTATTGCCGCCGCCAGCTCGGAAGAAAAATGTGCCGCAGCCAAAGCCCGCGGCGCTAAGCATGGTATCAATTACGCGCAAGATGATTTGAAATCCCGCGCCAAAGAACTGTCTGGCGGCGGGGTTGATGTAGTGTTTGACCCTGTGGGTGATAAATTTGCCGAGCCTGCCATTCGCGCCCTTGGCTGGGGCGGGCGATTTTTGGTGATTGGCTTTGCCGGAGGGGAAATTCCCAAAATTCCGCTCAATCTGACCTTGCTGAAAAGCGCCGATATTCGCGGTGTGTTTTGGGGGGCGTGGACCATGCGCGACCCGAAAACACATTTTGCCAATATGGCGAAGCTGATGGAATTTTTTGAGCAGGGTAAAATCAAACCGCAAATCAGCAATAGCTATCCGTTGCAGGATTTTTCCGCTGCCTTTGATGAACTGGCTGAGCGCCGCGCCATTGGTAAGGTGGTGCTAACCATGCGCTAAAATCAAGGCACTGGCTTTTTCCGCAATCATCATGACCGGGGCATTGGTATTGCCGGAAATGAGATTGGGCATGACCGAGGCATCGACAACATAAAGCCCGTCCACTCCGCGCACTTTCAACTCCGAAGAAACAACACAATCCGCGCCCTCACCCATTTTGCAGGTGCCCACGGGGTGATAAATCGTGTCAGCGCGATTACGAATATCTTCGATGATCTCCTCTTCCCCGGCATTGGCTGGCAAATACATGGCTTCACCGCGTATTGGCGCAAATGCATCGCTTTCCATAATCCGGCGATTGATGCGATAGGCGTTAACAAGTCCGCGTAAATCTTCTTCCTCGCTAAGGAAATTGGGGTCTATTAAAGGCGCAGCGGTGGGATCGGCGTTTTGTAGGCGAATAGTGCCACGGCTTTTTGGGCGCAAAATGCAGGCATGGGATGAAAACCCGTGACCGAGGCCTTTCTTGCGGCCATGATCGTCAACAATGCCAATGCAGAAATGTAATTGAATATCCGGCTGCGACAAGGACGGGTCAGAGCGCAAAAATGCCCCGGCCTCGGCTATATTACTGGTGACCATGCCGGTTTTATGGCGACGATATTCGCTGATGCTTTTCAGGATATTGGCAATGCCTGTAAAAGAAATGCCAATGGTTTCTTTCAAGGGGGATTTATAGGAAATCACATGATCGATATGGTCTTGTAAGTTTTCACCAACGCCGGATAGCTCGTGGAGGATATCAATATTTTTTTCGCGCAAATGATGTGCTGGGCCAATGCCGGACAGCATGAGAAGTTGCGGTGATTGAAATGCCCCGGCACTTAAAATCACCCCGCGCCCCGCCATAATGGAAATAGACTTCCCCTTAACACCAATCTTCGCCCCAATCGCTTTTTTGCCGTCAAAAATAACTTTTTCCGCCAGCGCCTCTGTGATGATGGTCAGGTTTTTTCTATCCCGTGCCGGATCAAGATAGGCCCTGGCCGCCGAAAACCTTTGTCCGTTTTTTTGTGTCACATGGTAAACCCCATAGCCTTCCTGATGGGGTCCGTTAAAATCATCATTGCGTTGTAATTGTAGCGAGGCTGCTGCTGCGAGGAATATTTCCGTTGCTTTATGGGGCTTTAGAGGAGCGACATTTAACGGCCCGTCACTGCCATGAAACTCATCTTCCCCGCCTTCAAAATGTTCTGATTTTTTGAACCATGGCAAAACATCCTGCCAGCCCCAGCCTTTGGCCCCACTTGCGGCCCAATCCTCATAATCCTGCCTGTGGCCTCTGGTGTAGATCATCGCATTGATGGACGAAGAGCCGCCAAGGGTCTTGCCACGCGGCTGATAGCCTTTGCGGCCATTTAGCCCCGGCTGCGGCACGGTCTCAAATGCCCAATTGGCTATATTGGACGGCACCATAATCGCAAGGCCGGCCGGGGCATGAATAAGGGGGTTTGTGTCGGGTTTTCCTGCCTCAATCAGACAGACCTGATAGCGCCCATTTTCAGTTAAGCGATTGGCAAGGACACATCCGGCTGAGCCGCCGCCAATTATAAGGAAGTCAAATTCCGCATTGTCCAACGATTGGTCCATAAGGCGCAAAATCCCTTCCTTAGAAAAAGACTTTCGCTCAATTTTACCGCTCTGAAAAGAACTATTGTCAGATGCCGGTTATATCGTCCTGAACATCGGCCAAGGTTGTGTTTTGCACAATCAGCGAAAATCCAAACACGCTGGCATTATCGAGATTAAATACAACATCGGCTCCTATTTGCGTCGCCCGCCCCATAAGATCGTTAATATTGTTCACACCTAACGCAGCCAAGTTGAATAGGGTGAAGTCTATACTATCGATATTATCTTCAAAATCAGCAATGGTCGCCACGATGAAGGAGCCCGTAGCAGTCTGATTGATGACAAAAGTGTCAAGATCTGCACCGCCGGTTAGTGTGGAGTTGCCATCGGCGCTGGAGCGTAAAATATCATCGCCTGCTTCACCGAATAAATTGGCCGTCGCGCCCTCGACACTGATATCGTCATTGCCTGCTCCACCAAAAACAGTGCCATTGAAACTACCGATGATGGAATCGTTAAAATCAGAACCAATAAACTGTTCTATATTAAAATAGGTATCACCCGCCGCATCGCCAGTAATACCACCATTTAGAAAGCCAAGGGTTACACCGCTTGCGGCGGCAGAATAATCAACTGTATCAAAACCGGTTGAACCATTCATCGCATCCGCACCAGCGCCACCAAAAAAGGTATTATCCAGAGAGTTGCCTGTGAAAAAGTCATCAAAATCTGAACCGATAACATTTTCAATGCTTGCCACACTGCCATAATCATCACCATTGGCGTCACCGCCCGTCCCAAAAAACTCCAGCAGATTAACATCCACCGCAGCCGACGATGCGCTATAATCAAGCGTATCAATGCCCGCGCCACCATCAAACTGGTCAGCCCCGGCGCTGCCAACCAGCGTGTCATCCCCGTCCCCACCGCGTATGATGTCATTGCCAAAACCGCCTGTAAGACGGTCATTACCCGCCTCACCATCTATGGTGACACTAGCAAGAGCGCCGCTGCCATCATAAATATCGTCACCCGCACCGAGTAAAACTGTCCCGTTTAGAGTGCCGCTATTGGTAAACTGATCATTGCCAGAGCCAAAGGTAATATTACCGGTAAACGAACCGGAAATGGTCGCACTATTATTGCCATCGCCAAAAATTAAATTGCCAAATGCCCAGGTTCCCGAGCTGGTAAAGACATTGTTCCCGGCCCCCATATTCATAGAACCCAGCAGTGAAACAGTGCCGGTGCTGTTGAACTGGTCATTACCAGCACCAAAATTCAATGTTTCACCAGTGATGCTTCCGCTACTAATAAAAATATCGTCGGCAGCACCAAAGGTCAGGCTTGTAAATCCAAACGATCCCGTATTGTCTATGCGGTTATTACCTAAGCCGAATGTTATCAAGCTTGATGACAAGTCACCATCATTTGAAATTCGGTTTATGCCATTGCCATTAAAATTTATACTATCCAAAAATGCGCCGGCATTAGTGGTATTGTTTAAACTATTTTGCGCTGTGCCATTGCCATTAAATGTGATCGAGCCTTCAATAAATCCGAAACCATTATTATTGAATGTACTGGTGGCATCGCCAAAAACGGTTGCACTGCCTATCGTGCCAGTATTATTGATCGTCGCCATTTGATTGCCAAAGGTAATGCCGACATCAATCACACTTTCGCCGTCCGGCGTATAATAAATATTCCCGCTATTATTCAGAATATTGAGTCCAAGGCCAAATGTGACGTCACCAAAAATATGGCCTGAATTGGTAAAGACATTGTCGCCATCACCAAAACTGACATTGCCAAGGGGATTTACACTCATATCGCCAATCCACCCGGTATTGGTGAACTGGTTATTGCCATTGCCGAATGACACTTCGCCATAAATCCAGTCATTATTGGTGAACTGATTATTGCCCGCACCCATATCAACATTGCCCTGAATGGCAGGCGGTCCGCTGAATAAAGTATCAGCATCATTTAGAAAAACATCATCCCCGTCACCGAGGTTAATATTGCCTGTGACGGTGCCGGTGTTTTCAAAACTGTCAGCCCCGGCGCCGCCATTGATATTTCCTGTGATATCAGCCCCGGCAAAGTTGAACAAAACATCATCCCCCTCACCCAGAATGACGTCGCCGGTTATATTTCCGCTATTATCAACGGCATCATTTCCGGCACCCATATCAAGATTACCGTTTAACGCACTATCGCCATTGAAACTGTCATTCCCGCCATTCATAAAGACATTGCCGTTGATAATCCCGCCATCAATATTGTTGAGGGCGTCTGTAAAATCATCAAATACCAGATCTCCATTGATGGTCCCGCCAAATTCATTGGTGACGTTCGAGCCGCTACCAGTAATTGTCAGCCCTCCCGGCCCACCAATAGTGCCGATCGTTCCGATATTGGTAATGGAAATCGTATCACCAGGGCCGCCTTTGGGGCCATTATCAGTTTTACTATTGCCATTATTCATCACCCCGCCGCGATCACGATAGGTTAACCCATCACCGGTGGTTCCATTCCCGGCGGCTCCACCGCCTCCGGATGAGCGGGCAAATATGCCACTGGCAGACAAGGTAACCGAGCCGGTGACACTGCCATTATTGGTAAAGATACTGCTTGGGTCCTGAATGGTAACATTGCCATCTATGGTGCCATCATTGGTAAATGTGCCGGCGGTTGCGCCAAAAACAACATCACCCCGGATCAGCGCTGATGTGCGATTGAATAATTGATCGCTCCCGCCACCAAGATTAACATCACCAATAATCGTCCCGCTATTATCCAGCGTGTCCGTGCCATTGCCTGCGGTAATGTTGCCAACAATCCGGTTATTATTTGCCAATGAATTGTTACCGGAACCCAGAGCAATATTGCCGGTTATGACAGCATTGGTTTCATTGGTGAGGCTATCGTCTCCAGTGCCAAGAAAAATACTGCCATTGATGGCGTTATTATTGGTGATAGAGCCATCACCACTGTTAAGCGTCATATCGCCGGTCATTGTTCCTGAATTTGTTAGGTTCAGTTCACCGTCACCAAAATCGACGGCACCGGTAACAGTGCCGCTATTGCTGAGGCTGCGGGATATGCCAGTCCCATATTGGATATCGCCGATAATATCGCCGATATTGGTGATAATGCCATCACCATTACCCATATCTATGGAGCCATCAAACAAAAATGCATTGGTTAGATCATCGTTGCCATCGCCCATTATCAAATCAGCGAGCATGGTGGAATTGCTAATCACGCTATCATCGCCTGCTCCCATATCAATGAGAGCTGGAATACCGGAATTGATACCGATAAATTGATTGGTGGCTGTCAGCGTATCATTACCACCGCCCATAGACAGTTCAGCCAATGAGAAGCCAGCGATGGTTGTCAGACTATCGACGCCGTCACCAAATATCAGATTGCCGAAAATACGCGAGCTGACCTCGGCAACATTATTGCCCGCACCCATATCAACATTACCGCGAACGGTGCCGCCATCCTGCATGAATATATCATTCCCGGCACCAAAGCGCACATCACCGAAAACCGTGCTGTCATCATTGATCAGCGTATCATTGCCTATGCCAAAATCGATATCGCCCCGAAGATCGCTGTCATCTATATTGCGAACAATATCATTACCATCAAAAAGCCAGATATCGCCCTCAATCAGGGTTGTATCGTTGGTGATATCATCATCGCCACCTTCGCTGACGATAGCCGTGCCACCGGAAACAATGACGCCGTTATTATAGATTGTCAGGGTATCACCCTGTTGCTTGCCAAAGCCGATGACCGAGGCAATGGCAGCGACATGAAATAGATCTACAAGGTCCGCGCTGGTGGTCGAAGCCTGATTACTGATAAAGCCATCATTATTCAGCACGGCATTAGCGCCGCTCATATAGATGGCCTGTGACCAGAGATCGTCTGTATCACTGGATATGATGTCACCAGTATTATTGAGTGTCAGGCTGGAAAAATTGAAAAGGGAGACAGCATAATAATCCGTTGATTCAATAAGTCCGGCATTATTGATGGTGATAATGCCCTCGCCTGTAAAGGGTTCCGTTCCCCCCATATAGAGCGCTGTTCCTGCAGCCCTGACGACACCAGTATTGGCAATGGTCATATCATAATTGAAATTGGTGTTGGGAGCGGCGTTGTAATAAATCCCAAGAATATCGCCTTCAACAGTGCCCGATATTGTTGTCGTTATCTGACTAGCCAGACTATATATCGCTACAAAATTTATTGATCGCACCGTAATGCCAGCATCAATGATGACCTCATCATCGCCAACCGCAAGGGCGGGCGTGTTAGTAGAGCTTGATATAATGTCAGAAGATGGACGGATGATAGGCATTGTAGCGTAAACTCCCCAAGGCAAATTGGGCGCAGGACTAAAATCTCTTGCGCATGGTACTCTCTCTTCAAGCCCCCTTTTACAGCAGCGCAATGGGCGATACAATCAGATTTTTGATAATGATAATCATTTTTTGCGCCTGCGAACAAATCTGGAGTTGCCAGACCCCATTGCGAAGGTGTATCAAGGGCCGGAAGAGAGTTTACCAAGAGAGAGAGTGTTATGGGGGCAAAGAAATCTTTGTCAGAGCCGGACATGTTCAAAACGCACAAACTTTGCCGCCATGGCGATTGTTTTGGCTTATTGAAATATTTTAAAGCGGCTATTTCCGGCCTGATTACCACAGGCTTCATGGCTCTGGCTATATTTGGCCTTGGCGCGAGCTTGTCACCTGCACAGGCCCAGCGAGCAGATATCAGCTTTGCTGAGATTATGGCAGAGCCAAATAATCTTGAGCTAAATTTTGCCTATGCCATGCAACAGGCCCGCAATGGCCGCCTGTTGTCAGCGGCTTCCACGCTGGAGCGCCTGCTGGTTAAAGAGCCCGGTTGGGATGATGCGCGATTGCTATATGCCGCTGTTCTCTATCGCATGGGCGATTTTCAAGCATCACGGCGGGAATTAAACCTCTTACGCAATCGCGATTTGTCCATCGACGCAACCAAAGAGTTGCGACGTTATGATGATAAGGTCAATGACGCCCTACAAACCAATTATTTCACCGGACAACTGGCCCTTGGCTATGTCTATGATGATAATGTTATTGGCTTTGTGGATGAAGGCGTTTTGGGCGCTGGCCTGACACAAGGGGATGAAGGGATATCCTATGGCGCCAGAGTAATGCTGCGCCATCGTATTTCCAGCCTCAATGATGCCGAAGCCTTTTTTACCGGCAGTTTTGACAGCAAGCAATATAATGATCTTTCCGACTATAGCCAGACAGCGGTTACTTTGCAGGCCGGCGTTGAAGGCTCTGCTGGCCGCTATGACCTGCTTGGGGCAATTATTGGGCGGTCTGTTGCCTTTGATGGGGGCCGCTATCTCAACGAATATGGCTTGCGCGGGGATGTTTTTCGCAAGGTTAATCACAAAACCGGCTATGGGGTGAAGGGTCGTATCGTTACCCAAGATTTTGCTGAAATCACCTTTGGCACCACCACAACCTTTTTTGAACGGTTCCGCAATGGTTATCGCGGACTTCTGTCTGGCTATATCTCGCATCAATTTGCCACCAATACACGCGGCACTCTAGCGCTTGGGTTCATTAATAAAACAGCCAAATATAAGCCATTTGAATATGACGGCCTCAATGCCAATGCGACCTATGATCATTCATGGCAAAATGGCAGCTATGTGGATTTTGACCTTTCCTATCAGGATTTAAAATATGATCGGGTCGACCCGGTTGTTGTGACCACGGGGACAGCGACCCGCGAAGATGATCGCTATTATGCCCGGGCTGCTCTGGGTGTGCCCCTGCGGGCCATATTTGGTGCTAATCAAGCCCATGACAATGAAAACAAGTGGAAGATTGAAGCTGCCCTCTATCACGATCAACGAAATTCCAATTACAGCGTCTATGATTATGAAAATACCGGCGGCGAAGTAAAACTTGTTTGGCGCTTTGATAAATAGGCGCGGGAGTTATGGCAATGAAAAGAACATTCATGAACAAGCTTTTAGGGGCAAGCTTTCTGGGGCTGGTTGGCTTTGGCACTATCCTACCGGGCACAGCCAATGCACAGGAAAAGGTTGGTATCAATGCGATTATTGAACGGCCTGAAGCCATTTCTATTGTTGATTTTGAAGCGGCCAGTCGTGAAGTTTTGGAAGGCGGCGATGCTTTTCTCAATGACACCATCACATCCGGGGAAGGCGCAAAAATGCAAATCCTCCTGCTCGACGAAAAGACAATTACAATTGGGCAAAATTGCGAATTTGTGATTGATAAATTTGTTTATAACCCGGTGGATAATAGCGGTGAGATGATTGCCTCTGTTGCCAAAGGCGCTTTTCGCTTCATGTCCGGCAAACCTTCAACGCGCTCACGCACAACCTTGCGCACGCCTGTTGCCTCCATGGGGGTTCGCGGCACCGTTGTTGAAGGCGCCGTTGGCCCGCGCGCCATTGAAATTACTCAAAACTCCATTCCCCTGCCCAATGACATTATGATAGATAGCGAAAATGCCAGTCTCATCATTTTGCGTGGGCCTAGTGATAACGCCCAGGGAATTGATAATGAAGGGGCTGTGGATGTGTTACCGGCTGATATGACAAACACTGCCCTTGAACAGCAACGTTATGCAAGCCTTGGCAATAATTCTTTGCTGGCTTCGCAATTACCGACTTATGTCGCCGCTAATATGATGGCTGCGCAAGACCAGAAAAAACCGGATGGCCCCGCATCAGATGGTGAAGGGGCCGGACTTACTGTCAGCTCTGGCGGTGAGACCGTTCCTTTAACCAAACCCAATACGGCTGTCTTTATTCCTTATAAGGGCGGGCCAATTATCGGGCCTTTTGCGCTTAGCGATCGTTCTTTTTCTTTATTCTCGGAAGATTTGCGCACCGCTCCTTTTGGCGCACCACCATTTGAATCGCCTTTTGAGATCAATATTGCTGAAGGGTCAGGCGATGAAGTTAATGATGGCGATTATGGTTTCCCTTGGGTCGGCGAAGACCTGACCCTGACGGAACGCCCGGATATTGATGATAATCAATTCCCCTTCCCGCCCGGCCCGCCAATTTGCCCGCCGGGGACATTGAACTGTCCTTAAACAATTCCAGACATAAAAACCGAGGCTTATTACAAAAGCCTCGGTTTTTTAATTCTGCATCATCCATCTGCGTTTAGACGATCCCGTAATTGACCATGCTTGCTGCTACTTTTTCAAAGCCGGCAATATTGGCCCCTTTGACATAATTGATAGCACCGCCTTTTTCTTCGCCATATTTGGTGCAGCGGTTATGAATTTCCCGCATAATATTGCGAAGACGTGTTTCCACCTCTTCTGCATCCCAAGAAATACGCAAAGAGTTCTGACTTTGCTCAAGGCCGGAAACCGCAACGCCACCAGCATTGACCGCCTTGGCAGGGCCGAACAGGACGCCATTTTCAATCAGAAAGTGAACAGCCTCAAGGGTTGTCGGCATATTGGCCCCTTCGGCCACGACACGGCATTTATTCTTCACCAGCTCTTTTGCCCCGTCCAGATCAAGCTCGTTTTGAGTGGCGCAAGGCAGGGCAATATCACACGCCACACCCCATGGTTTTTTGCCTGCCATGAAAGTGGCACCCGGATATTCTTCCGCATATTCGGAAATCCGTCCGCGACGAACCTCTTTTAATTCCTTCACATAGGCAAGTTTCTCATGGGTTATCCCCGCCGGATCGTGAATAGTGCCGGACGAATCCGACAAGGTTAGGGGTTTGCCGCCCAATTGGAGAATTTTCTCTGCTGCATAGGTTGCCACATTGCCGGAGCCGGAAATAACAAACCGTTTGCCAGCAACACTGTCGCCAATATGCTCGAGCATGTTTTGAACGAAATAGACCGTCCCATAGCCGGTTGCCTCTTTACGAATGAGCGAGCCGCCATATTCAAGGCCCTTGCCGGTCATCGCCCCGACAAAACGATTTTCGAGGCGCTTATATTGGCCAAACATATAACCAATTTCCCGTGCGCCCACACCAATATCACCCGCTGGTACATCGGTGCTTTCACCGATATGGCGGTGCAGCTCAATCATGAGCGAATGACAAAACCGCATCACTTCGCGGTCAGAGCGCCCTTTGGGATTAAAATTAGCGCCACCTTTGGCCCCGCCCATGGGCAGGCTGGTGAGCGCGTTTTTGAAGGTTTGCTCAAAGCCGAGAAATTTCAGCACGCTTAGATTCAAGTCACCGGCAAAACGCATCCCGCCTTTATAGGGGCCAATGGAATTATTAAACTGTACTCGCCAGGCGCGATTGGCGCGAACTTCGCCGTTATCATCTTCCCAACTCACCCGAAACATGACCACCCGATCCGGCTCGGTCATCCGCTCCAAAATCCGATTGTCGTAATATTGGCGATTGTCGAGGACATAAGGCATCACCGTCTCGACAACTTCCTGAACGGCTTGCTGAAATTCAGGCTCTGCCGGATTGCGGCGGCGCAGGCCGCTCATAAACTCTTCTACTTCTTTGCTGGCGCTCAACGGTCCGGACATAATCGCTCCCTTCGGGCTGATAAAGCCCCTTTTTATCTTTTGTTTAACAAAGGTCTTGTGCCCGGATGTTGACCCACCCTGAGGCACAGCCGATGCGGTGCTGGTTGTCGATTTTTCTTCTTGTTTGCTTGTTTCGACAATACCGCCTCGATTTTCCGTCTTCGCATATCCCGAGGACGGCTTTTTACGCCTACCGAAAAATTTGAACATTGGATCCCCTGTCCCACTTGGTTCTTCTCTCTAAACCAGAGGAGTTTAGGCTCAAATCGCCCTATTTCACAAGGCAAGAGAGAAGATTATTGCCTCCTATGGGTAATCTCTGATACATGGCGTTTCATGATGTTATTCTTTCTTGCCAGCCTGCTGATTATTGTTGTTTTAGCTATATTGCTATTGCCTTTGTTTCGCTCAAACCCGGCGGGTGATGATGCATTGCAGCACAATCTCACAGTATTTCGTGATCAATTGCTCGAACTGGATCGCGATGCCGAGGCGGGGCTGATAACCGGAGAGGAAAAAGACGCGGCACGACTGGAGATTGAGCGCCGCTTGATTGCAGCCCAAAAACAGCTTTCAGAGCATAAGCGCCTTGAGATGCCCGGACGCACCGAAATTCTCATCGCCGCTCTTATTGGCCTCGTGCCCTTGCTGGCGGCCGGCTTTTATATGCAGATAGGCCGCCCGGATTTACCCGCCGCCCCCTATAGCCAACGCACGGACCTTGCCAGCGCCAATAGTATGGAAGCTGGCTCCCATCCGGAAATGAATGCACTCATCGAAGAGTTGAAACAGCGCCTTGTGGAAGATCCGGAAAGTCTCGAAGGCTGGGCCTTGCTGGCCCGGTCCCAAGCCAATATCGGGGATTATGAAAGCGCCCTTGCCGCCTATGGCAAAGCTATTGAGATTACTGGCGGGCGCAATGCCCAAATCGCGGCGGAATATGCCGAAACATTAGTTCTGGCGAGCGAGGGCATTGTCATTCCTGAAGCTGAGAATATTTTTCATAATCTATTGCTGGAGGACGAAAACGACCCGCAGGCCTTGTTTTATATTGGCCTTGCTGAAGCCCAGCGCGGGGAAGATGAAAGTGCGCTTGCTCGCTGGCGTAAAATTATTGAAGTTTCCCCGCCTGACGCCCCATGGCTATCGGCGGTACAGGCACAAATTGCTGAGCTATCTGGAGAAGAAGCCCCGCCACCGCCTTTGCCGGTGCGCCCCGGCCCCACGCAAGAACAGATGGAAGCTGCCCAGTCCATGAGTGCCGAGGACCAGCAAGCCATGATCAATGCCATGGTGGAAGGGCTTGCTGAGCGGTTGAAAGAAAACCCCGATGATTTGCAAGGCTGGCAACGTCTTGCCCGTGCCTATCAGGTTTTAGGGCGCGTTAAAGACGAGCAAGCCGCCCTTGCCCAGATTATCCGTCTCAACCCGGATGACCAGGCCGCCAAAGCGCGCATTGAAGAACTCGCTCGATAATATCGGCACGCTTTAAGTTAATTTGTGGGTTAGCTTATTGACCGCCGGAAATTTCTCTTCGTCGTGGCCAAACCCGGGCCGCCTCACGCAGCGCCGGCACTATGTCCGGATGGTCGCCTTCATGAAAACCATGACACATGATGCAGGTGGACGGGATTTTATGCTTGGCGTCCTCGCCCCCATGGCAATCCTGACATTCGGCAATTTTTGGCATTAGCACATCTGTCGCCTTGTCGGAATCTTCGGCCTTATGACAGGAGGCACATTCCAATTCGCCCGTATCATGTTCATCATGGACAAAAAGAGCCTTGGGCATAAAGCGATTGGATAGAACCACTTTTTGAATGTCGTAATCTTCTACATTGCCGGTCATGGGCTCGATAATATTATGGCAATCAAAGCAGGCACCGCCTTCTGAAAATATGCTTGCGACCGCAATATTGGTGCGTTGCTCGGCGCGGGCAATCGCCTCCCGACGGCGCTTGTCTTCGGCAAGGCGCGCTGCTGCACCCGGTCTGCGGCGATCTGATATTTCCGATTGATCGGTAATTTCAAACAAGGCTTGGGCGGTATAAAAGTCGCGCATGCTGGCAATCACTTCTTTGGGTTTGCCATGGCGCAAGGTGCGCAGCTCTTCACCAATTTGATCGAAAGCGAGCGAGTGGCAGGCAGCGCAGTTTTTTTCCATGCGCGGTATAGCAAACATAGCGCCCCCTGCATCCAGCGTATGGCAATCAGCACATTCGAGACTGTCACGCCCTCCATATTCTTCCGGCATATCTGCTGTCATATTGGCAACGCCGCCGGTTTTATCGAGGTGCAAATCATGAGGGAATTTCAGGCCGGATTTCTCTACCGGGTTTTTGTCCAGACTTACTCTTTGCCATAGAGGTTCGGCATTATCGGGCTGCACCTCAACCAGCGTTACGCGAAACTCCGGATGGTCATTGCCGAAATCAGCCGTATTCAGAATATTTGTATCCGGCAGGCGCTCATCCATCCCCGTATGACAATCAGAACATAAGGATTGCGCCGTCAGGATCACACCTTCAGACCCATTATGTTCAGAATGGCACGAAGAACAGCGCTCCGGTGGTCGTCCGAACAGATTTGATAGCTGATTTAATTGCGAGCCTATAACCCCGGCATCAGGGGTTGCCACGCGCATATCCCCCTTATCGGCATGATCGGGAAGCTCGGTATGGCAATCCAGACAAACCGCGTCTGTAACCGATTGAAAGGCCTGTTTATGGCAAGACTGGCAATCCTCGGCTATACTGCTATGGGCAACCGAGACCGGGCCAGACAGCCAAGCCTCATCCGGTTTATGGCCCGCAAGAATATGCGATTGATTGCCGGTGGCAAACCACACGATTGGCAATATCAGGAAAACAGCCAGCAAAGATACAAGCCCAAGCCAAGCGGTTGATCTTTTGCCCCAGATGGTTTTGCTCAATGAGAATATGCGTTTCTCATCTCTATCTGGTTTAATCAGAGCATCTTGCGCTAATTGCTCGATAGCAACTGTAATCGGGCCATTGGCCTCCCGAGTGACAATGACCTCAAAGCTGCCAAGTCGCAAAACAGCTTTCTCGCCCTTGCCAAAAGAAAACCCGCGCCCAAAGCGATTGCCAAGCTGTACTGGCTTATCGCCAAGGGCCGAGATGACAAAACCGTTTTTACCACGCGTTGCAATCCGCGCATGGCTGAGGGCAACGCGCAAATCAGGAAGGTAAATATCACTATCGGTCGAGCGACCAATCGTGATGTCATTTTTCTCAACCGTTTCTTCTTTGACGAATTCGCGACCGCCAGAGAGTTTTTTGATTTTTTTAATTAAAAACATCTGACACTCCCTACCAGTAAAAGAAAACGCTGATGATATGGGCCAGTAAAGCCGCCAGCAGCGCAAAGGTTAGAGGGACGTGAAAATAGAGCCAGAACTCTAATAGGGTTTTATATTTTGCATGTAATCTTGCGCGCTCTAGCATAACATTTTTACGCGCCAAGATGGAGGCTACATTTTCCAATTGCTCATCCAATGGCGGTTCTACTTCGCTAATGGCTGCGCGAATTTTGTCTAGTGCTTTGGCGGTTGCGCAATTGCCAACCCGACCGGATAGGCGCGTAAACAGACCGCCAGTAATTTTAGTTTTGGTGACAGCCTTTTGCACCCATGAAACATAGGGTTGCGGCAAGGGCTGGGCTATCTCTTCCAATTGTCGGTCAATATCCGCCAATTCCTCAAGCATATCCACTTCGCTTGATTCTGCGCGATTGCGGCTCATTTGTTGTGGCACGGAGGCGTAATAGAAAATACCAAACAGGCCGGAAATAATCACCGCCATCATCAACACATAAGCCAGCGTGTGCACATTCCAGCCAAATTGAAAGCCTGTATGCAGGGTTGCGATAACGATAAGTGAAAGTCCAAGATAGACATGGGCCGAGGTCCACCCTTTCAATTTCCAGCGACCTGCAGTGATGGCGCGTTTGCGCACCCCCAGAAATGTCAGCCATAGAATGAGCAAGGCACCTATGGTTCCCAATGTGTAGCCGATAAGGCTGCCGCCATTGGGGCGCGGCTCTGCATCAACCATAAAATAGCCGAGAATAGCGGCCAGCGACATCATCACCGCTAATTTCAAATAGCGAAAACCTGCATGGCGCAAAAAGCTCTCATGACGGGCATCTTGACGGTGCGCTTTACCAACTGGACGGGCCATTTAATTTCCCTCCCGCTGGGTGACATTGAGATAGCTTTCTGGCGACACACGTATAGCCGCCCCGGTGGGGCAAGCCCGTACGCAGGCGGGACCGCCCTTAATGCCTTTGCACATATCGCATTTCACGGCAGTTTTCGGCATATCCTGCTGGTCAAGACCGTGATTCTGCTCGACCCATTCCTTGGGCGGTTGGCCCGGTCCGGGGCCTTTGCCAAAAAACAACCAGCTTAAAAGCCCAGGACGTTTGGGCGGCATTTTTTCCATCTGAATAACCCCGTAAGGGCAATTGCGCTGACAATTTCCGCAACCAATACAAGTCTCATTGATGAAAACCTCACCATCCGGTGCGCGTCTGATGGCGTTGGGCGGACAATCGGCCATGCAATGGGGATGCTCGCAATGGCGGCAAGAGGTCGGGACGTGGATATTGGCGTAGGTTTTACCCGCTTCGCGATCCAGCCGCGAAATACCATCATGGGTTTCTGCACAGGCCAGTTCGCAATTATCGCAGCCAATACACAGGCTTTCATCAATGAGCAAAGCATCGGTGGCTTCGCCGAGGCCCTGCTCCAGCAGGAAGTTTGCCACCGAGGAATACAAATCGACAACAGAAGAAAAGCTACCCTTTTGCGCTTCCACAAAGCGATTGACTTCGCGCCGCGCATCAATGGTTTCTTCCACGCGATCGCGTATTTGCGGATTGGCTCGTAGGAATTGGTCAAAATCATCGCCATTCAGACGGATGATTTCTGATTTGATGGCCGCCTTAACCGTTGCGGTACGCTCGCCACCTTCAAATAGCGACATTTCCCCCACATAATTACCGGCAGAGACATAAGACAGGAAAACCTGTTTGCCGCCGACCTCTTTTTCAACCAGCACACTGCCCGAGCGAATGATAAATATATCCGTTCCCGGCTTGCCTTCTTCGATCAGCACTTCGCCTGCCCGCACTTCCATCATCTCGGACGATTCAAGCAGGCGCTTCATCCAGGCGTCAGAAATATCGCTGCCGAAAATGGTTTTGATCTGACGCTCTGTGGCAATGCGATCAATCGCCCGTTTCACCGCTGGTACTGTGGCAATCAGTTTGAGGGCGGCGCGGCGTGGAATTTCTACCAATATGGTTGGCGTACCAGCGCGGACGGTGGCGCTACGACGGCGACCGGAAATCAGACCAATCTCGCCAAATATTTCTCCATCCCCAAGCGGCACAATGATTTTCTTATTGTTGGGGTCAACTTCAATATCCACCCGCCCCGCAACCACGGCAAATAAAGAAGAGCCAATATCATTGCGCTCGAAAACGATTTTGCCCTTTTCCTTAAAATGCATTCGCGATTCGAGCATAAATTCACGTAATTGCAGAGTTGATAAATCCTGAAAAATACTGACCCGCTGTTTTAATTCTGCAAGCCATCCGGATACATCCAGCTTGCCCGGCAATCCAGCAAACACTTTTTCCAGCAATGGCTCATCGGCAGGTTTCAGGGTGGTATTGCCGTTAATATGCTCAACCGCGTCATAGCCCTGATTCATGCAGTGCTTAATCAGCGGATAGCCGGCCAGAGCGCCAATGACATAAATCCCCTGTTTGGTGGTTTCAAAGGATTCCGAAAGCACCGGAAAAGCCTCGCGATCCGGTCCGGTAAACTCAATCCCGCAGCTTTCAACAAATTTGCGCGGCGGGGCCGCCCCAAGGCGGGCAATCACCCGATCACAGGGCAATTCTACCGGGCCTTCTGGTGATTCGACTGTCATTACCCCCGGTTCAAGCTTCACCGGCGTTGTGGAGACCATGAAGTCAAGTCGGCCAGCTTCCTTGGCCTGAGTCAGGGCAGCGGCATTGGCGGGCTTGGCCCGGGCAAAGTCTGGGCCTCTTTGTAGAAGGACAACACGATTGCCTTGCTCGGGGTCAGCCGATAGGCCCATGGCGTTTTCAATCCCCGCATCACCACCGCCAACAATGATGATATCTTCGTCGAAATATTCTTTCGGGTCATCCAGCTGATATTGGACAAAGGGCAGATCGCCACCGGGAATACGCAATTTATTGGGGTTGCCCGCGGTACCAATGGCCAGAATAATATTGCGAGCATGAAGCTCAGAGCCGTTTGAGAACCTTATGAGGAAATCACCCTTTTCCCCTGTTATTTCAACTACATCTGCCTGATATTTAACATTAATTCCATGGAATTTTAATTCCTCGTCCCAAATTTGCAGGGTCTGCTCACGGGAGCCGGCAGCAAAGGAGATATCAGACCGCAAGACCAGCTGATCTGGCGTTGCCATGATATGTTTGCCCTTTTGATATTTGAAAATCGTGTCGGACAGATGGTCGGTTTTTTCCAACAGAATATGGGACAGCCCAATTTTCGCGGCATGAGCAGCCGCGCTTAGGCCAGCAGGCCCGGAGCCAATAATAGCGATGTCAAACACATCCCCCAAAATAATTTCCTTCCCCTCAGGTCCTCGTTTCCAGCCTTTTGGGTGTGGCCGGAAGCCTGCATCTCTCAACAGCGACAATAAACATAAAAATCATAACTTACAATCTGGTAATTGATAATGAGAATGGCTAGGATGGCGGATGAGAGAAGATCCACCATGCCGATCAGGTTGGTAATAGGCTAAAAGGGGGTAGGATTTGTTGTATCCTGCAACGCTTAGAGATTCAGCATGTCTGATGTCACTTCTGGTGTCGCTGCGACGCTTGGCGTCGAAGTTTAAGGGGCAGCCTGCGCGAATCAGATTGCAAACCCGTGCTGCATCGCAAAATATCCGTTTTGCCCCTTTGAGACTGGCAGGCTTGAAACTGGCAGGCTTATTGCCCGGCCTTTTGGTTTTCTTCTTTGCCGCTTTTATCATGACCAGCCATGCCTATGGGCAGGAAAGTCGTGATTACACCAAACCCATGCAGGACGGATTGACCCATGAAGGGGTGATGACCTGTTATGGGTCGACCTGCCATTCGCGCCAGCTTCCTGTTGGCACCACTGTGCGGCAAAATGAATTGGTAACCTGGCAGGATCGAAGCGCCCCTTCCGGCGCCCATTCCCGGGCCTATAAGGTGCTGCTCAATCAACGCTCACGCGCCATTGCCCGCAATCTTGGGATTGGTCCCGCAGAAAAAGCGCCTGAATGTTTGGCCTGTCATACGGATTTCGTGCCCGCCAATCATCGGGGCGAAAAATATGATATCACCGAAGGCGTCACTTGCGAAAGCTGTCATGGGGGCGCAGAGAAATGGCTGACCGCCCATTATGCTCCGGGCCGCACCCATGCACAAAATATTGCTGATGGCATGTATCCTACTGATGATCCTAAAGCGCGGGCCAGCCTGTGCCTGACCTGTCATTTTGGATCGGATGCGGATTATCAATTTGTCGATCATCGGATCATGGGCGCGGGGCATCCGCGTATTTCTTTCGAGCTTGACCTGTTTACCACTTTGCAAAAGCATCATGATGTGGATGCTGACTATCTGCAAAGAAAGCCCAAAGCCGCTAATGGCGTTAAAACTTGGGCCATCGGTCAATCCATGACCATTGCTCATACGCTGGACCTTTTCCTAAATCCCAAGACCGGTAAGGAAGGCATTTTTCCGGAATTGGTGTTTTATGATTGCCATGCCTGTCATCAAACCATTTCCAATGATCCTGACTGGCAACCACAATGGCGGGCTAATCCGGGCCGCCCCCTTGGCCCCGGCGAGCCGATATTTAACGATGCCAATATGATCATGCTGAAAGCGGCGCTTAGTGTTACCGACCCGATAGCCCGCCAGTCCTTTGATACACAATTGCGCCGGTTCCATAGCGCCATGTCGCAAAATGAATCGGCCACCAGAAATGCCGCCCGCGAATTGCGCGATGAAGCACTGATAATGACCGACAAGCTGGTCATGACCAATTTCACCAAAGGGCAGGCTGACCGGATTTTCCGCACCATATTGAATGATACTTTGTCGCGGGAATATACCCAATATGCAGCGGCTGAGCAGGCGGTTATCGCGGTGGATACCTTCCTCAATGCCATGGTTGCAGAAAACTGGCTCGATTTGGAAACAGCTCTTGCCATGCGGCCGGCAATCAATAATGCTTATGCAGCGGTGGAAACACCCAATAGCTATAATCTCTCTCGCCTTCAAACTGCGCTTCGGGAAATCCAAGCGTTTTATCGTCGGAGTCAGGGATGATACGCCAGTTTTTGTTGCCCTCTCTTTTAACCGCGTTCGCCGCGCTTGTGCTGGCATCTTGTGGCGGTGGTGGCGGTGGCAGCACCACCAATCCAGTTCCGCCACCCCCACCACCGCCAGCGCGATTGTTTAGCAATCCGGCGATTGAGAGCCTGTCGGTTGGGGATATTGAAACCATTCTCGCCCAAGCCATACAAGAGGCGGAAGCCCAAGGCACACCAGCAACCATTGCTGTTGTTGATCGGGTCGGCAATGTGGTCGCTGTTTTTGCCATGAACGGGGTTAGCACTACCGAAACCATTCGCAATGGCCCAAGCGGGGTGATTGCCGATAATGAAGCTCTGCAAGGCATAGATGTGCCGCGCAATCTTGCCGCCATCGCCAAGGCCTTGACCGGCGCTTATCTATCTTCGGCTGGCAATGCTTTTACCTCGCGCACGGCCAGCATGATTGTGCAACCGCATTTCCCGCCTGCGCCGACTACCGTCGGGCTTGAAAGCGGACCTCTCTTTGGGGTGCAATTTAGCCAACTGCCCTGCTCTGATTTATCGGCGCGCTATATTCCCGGCCCCGGCGGCACTATCGGACCCAAACGCTCACCCCTTGGGTTATCGGCTGACCCCGGTGGTTTTCCACTTTATAAAAACGGGGTTGTGGTTGGCGGGATCGGGGTTTCTGCCGATGATGATTATGGTTTTGATCCCAATATTCTTGATACCGACAATGATGTGGAAGAGCATATTGCGCTGGCGGGCACAATTGGCTTTGAGGCGCCGATAGAGATTCGTGCCAATCGCATTAATGTTGACGGCACCCAATTGCGCTTTTCTGATGCGACAGAAGCCACACTTTTATCAACCCCCGCCAATGCGCCTGCTTTTTTCACCTATAATGGTCCGTCCGGCAATTTGGTGACTGTGCCCGGCTATTTTGGTGTCGGCAGCCCTGTTATCATTCCGGGCGAGGCTTATGGCAATGAAACTTCGGGGATTCGCCAATCGACACCTGCGGAATATGCCAATCGTGATGTCTTTGTTCTGACCGATGGCGCGGGCAATAATCGTTATCCGGCCAGCGCTGGAACCGATGGGGCCAATGTCGCTCAACCTTTAACGGCTTTAGAAGTGCAGACCCTTTTAGACGAAGCCTTTGCGGTGATGGCCGCTTCGCGGGCGCAAATCAGGCAACCTTTAAACAGTCGTGCGCAGGTTACGATTTCTGTGGTTGATACCAATGGCCAGATATTGGGCATTGTGCGCTCGCCCGATGCGCCGATTTTCGGCACGGATGTGTCTTTGCAAAAAGCACGCACGGCTGCGTTTTTCTCTGGACCCAATGCTGCCAATGATCTTGGCACGGCGACTATCAATCCGGTATTGGCCGGTGGTGCCGGTGTTCCTGACCCGGATGTGCGCCGCTATGTGTCGCAGGTTCGAACCTTCCTCAATGACCCCAATGCTCTTACCGGCTCCCATGCCTTTGCTGATCGCTCGGGTGGTAATTTGTCGCGACCTTATTTTCCCGATGGTGAAGTTGGCACGCCCAATGGGCCGTTATCGCGCCCTATCACACGCTGGTCGCCATTTAATGACGGACTGCAGATAGATTTGGTCATTGGCAATATTTTGCAGCATGTGGGTTTTGTTTTGGGGGCCAATCCAGACACCCCGCAACGGTGCAGTTTTATTCCTGATGTGCCCGGTCAAAGTTTTAATCGCTTGCAAAATGGTATTCAGATTTTTCCCGGCTCGGTGCCAATCTATCGGGATGGTGTGCTGGTTGGCGGTATTGGTGTTTCCGGTGACGGCATTGACCAAGATGATATGATCTCCTTTCTTGGGGTTCATAATGCCGGGTTACAATTAGGCACTATCAATAATGCGGATCCATCTATTCGTGCTGACCAAATTCAAATTCCAGTCAATGGTAATCTCATTCGTTTGCGTTATGTGAATTGTCCGTTTACGCCCTTTATTGGCTCGAATGATAATAATGTCTGTCAGGGGAAATAGGCATGATCGCAAAAACAGTCATAAGGCCTCTCTTGGTTTTGACCCTCGCCGGTTTGGTGGTGCAGGGTTGTGCTTTTCGCTTTGGCAAAAAGCAGGAGATTAGCGAGCAACAAAGGGTTGAATTAACGCGATTGACCAGTGAGAAGACCATGCGAGAGGATCTCGCCAAGATTTCTGTTAATGGGCAAGATGGGAAATTGTTTTCTGGGGTTTTACCCGGCAGCGAGAGTGAAAATAGTGCAGGCGAGGATTTTCCAGCGCAATTCCAGCCTATTGAGGAGCCTGTCCTTCTCGCCTCTACCAGCACAGATATAGTTCTGCCAGAGTCTGCCCCCCTTGCTTCGGTTCCTGCGCCTATGGCCCTGACAGCCGAAGAAGAGCAGGCGCTTGATAATGCGATTTATATTGAAGGCGATCGCCGCCGCCCCGGTCGCGAGACCAGCGATAAAGATTTGCAGGTCAATCCCGGCGCTGTGCCACCGCCTTTGCGGGAATATTCCGGCGGGGCTGGTGTTCCGGTGCCTGATCGCTGGCGGCTAGTGGAGGCTCTTGGGGTCAATGAAAAATGGTGGGACCCTTATAATCAAAATACCTTGAAAGGTGATCGGCCAATTTGGGGCGGGGATGAATGGTTTTTTGTTGCCGGGGCGATTTCTGACACGGTGATTGAACCGCGCTCTTTTCCGCTGCCTGTCGGTGTGCAGACCACCACCAATCCCGGATCGATTGATGTGTTTGGCGAGTCGGAGAGTTTTGTTGCTGCCCAAACCTTTATTTTAAGCGCAGCGCTGATTAAAGGCTCAACCGCCTATAAGCCGCAAGACCTTGAATTCCGTTTGGCGGCGGCGTTCAATTATAATTATGCCAATGTGGAAGAAACCCGTGTGCTTTATGTAGAGCCCTCCAAAGGTACCGACCGTAGCGATGGCTGGATTGGCATTCAGGAAGCCTTTGTGGATTATCATATTCGCAATGTGTCCGAGCGTTATGATTTTGATTCCCTGCGCGCTGGTATTCAACCTTTCAATTCTGATTTTCGCGGCTTTCTTTTTCAAGATAATCAGCTTGGTATTCGGTTTTTCGGTAATCGGGATAATAATCGTTTTCAGTATAATCTTGCGGCTTTTGCGCGGTTGGAAAAAGACACCAATTCGGGCCTGAATGATGTCACCAAACCCATACGCGAAGATTATTTTCTGGTTGCCAATGCCTATCGCCAAGACCTGCCATTTCCCGGCATGACCAGTCAGGTCACCCTTGCCTATAATATCAACCGCGAAAAAGATAAAATTCAGATAGATGATAATGGTTTTCCGGTGCGCCCGGCCTTGCTCGGCAATTTGCGCGGGCGGGACTATGATGTCGGCTATTTGGGCTATAGCGCCGATGGCCGGGTTGGCCGGATGAATCTTTCCGCTTCGACCTATTATGCTTTTGGTGAAAACCGTAATTCCATCTTTACCGATGAGCCTACAAATATTCGGGCATTTTTTGCCGCTGTCGAGCCGTCGGTGGATTATAACTGGATGCGCTTTCGCCTCTCCGGTCTTTATGCCAGTGGCGATAATGACCCTTATGACAATAAGGAGACCGGCTTTGATGCGGTGTTTGAAAACCCCCAATTTGCCGGGGCTGATACCTCTTATTGGATACGCCAGACCTTCCCTTATGCTGGTGGGGGCCGTGTGATCGGGTTAAATGGTCGCAATGGCATTTTGAACTCTTTGCGCTCCTCCAAAGAACAGGGGCAATCCAATTTCACCAATCCCGGAACTATTTTGCTGGGTGCGGGGGCCGATTTCGATGTCACCCCGCCCTTGCGCATTTCGGTCAATGCCAACCATCTCTGGTTTGATAAAACCGAAGTGCTGGAGGAATTGCGTATTCAGGGCGATATCGACAAAGATATTGGCTGGGATGTGTCTGCTGCGGCGACTTATCGGCCCGGCTTTATTCAAAACTTCGTCTTTCGCCTGTCCGGTGCCGCCTTGCTGCCGGGGGAAGGTTTTAAGGACATTTACGACAACAATGATGACGAAGATTATTATTATTCGGTTTTGTTCAACGGGATTGTGACCTATTAGCGCCATGAGTTTTTCTTTGCCCCATAGATTGCCTTTAATATTTCTCGCTTTGGTCAGCGTGCTGTTTGTCGTGAGTGCCATGCCGGACGCGCTGGCGGAAGAAAAAGAAAAGCCCCGTGATATTAAATATGTGACGGCGCCCCCTGCCCCTAAATCGCAGAGCTTTGAAGAGGCCAAAGCCAAAAGCGATGGCTGCATGTCCTGCCATACCGAAACCGACGAAATGTCCATGCATAATGTGACCGGCATTAATCTTGGCTGCACCGACTGTCATGGGGGCAATGCTGATATTTTTGTTTCAGAGGAATTACAGGCAGATTATCTGGCCCATGGAATGAGACGCGCCAGCAAGAGCAAAGATGGTCATAGCACTTATAAAACCGATGAGGATAAGTCTGAATATGAGCGCCTGCGGGACCAAGCCCATATTTTACCGAAATATCCAAAATCATGGAATTGGCCATCCTCGGCGAACCCCAAGCAAAGCTATACCCTGCTCAATAAAGAGGCCCCGGAATATATTCGTTTTGTGAACCCGTCTGATTATCGGGTTGCCCGTGAGGCTTGCGGGGCTTGTCATTTGGCAATCATTGAAGCGTCTGAACGCTCGCTGATGGCGACGGGTGCGATGCTTTGGGGCGGGGCTGCCTATAATAATGGCATATTGCCGTTCAAGAATTATGTTCTCGGCGAAGCCTATACCCGCGAAGGCGAAGCGGCCAAATTGCTCTCCCCCGGCAATCCGCCCGGAACGGTGACACCGGAACAGGCAGCGCGCGGGGCGCTGCCGGCACTTGGCGTATTGCCCACATGGCATGTTATTCCACCCGCAGATGTGTTTCGGGTGTTTGAGCGCGGGGGGCGTAATATCGGCACCCAATTTGCCGAGATTGGCCTACCCAATCCTTTGGGACAAATTCAGCGCCTTGAAGAACCCGGGCGTCCTGATTTGCGCCAGTCCAATCGTGGCCCCGGTACCGGGCTTCGTGTTGCCATTCCGGTTTTGAACATTCACAAGACCCGGCTCAATGACCCTTTTACATGGTTTATGGGCACTAATGATCAGCAGGGGGATTATCGCTCTTCAGGCTGCGCGTCCTGTCATGTGGTTTATGCCAATGACCGTGAGCCGCGCCATTCACTGACCTATGCCAAATTTGGCCGCGATGGCACCACTGTCACCAAAGACCCGACCATTCCCAAAGATGAAACCGGGCACCCACTCAAACATGCCTTTACCCGCGCTATTCCCACGTCTCAATGCATGATCTGTCACATGCACCAACCAAATATGTTTTTGAACACCTATCTTGGTTATACTATGTGGGATTATGAATCTGATGCGCCTTTCATGTGGCCGGAAAAACAAAAATATCCGACCATGGAAGAGCAGCGCAAAGTCTTGGATCGCAATCCGGAAGGTGCTTCGCCCCGCGGGAAATGGGCCGATCCGGACTTTGTTCGCGATGTTTATGATTTAAACCCGGAATTAAATGATACGCAATTTGCTGATTATCATGGCCATGGCTGGAATTTTCGCGCGATTTTAAAACGCGACCGCAAGGGTAATTTGCTCGATGCCGAGGGGAATATTGTTGATAATGACGACCCTGAAAAATGGCGCAAAGAGGGGGAAGGAAAATTTGTCGAGATTGGCAAAAACCCCGGTAAAAGCGTGCATCTGATGTCTATTCATGCCGAGGTCGGCATGCAATGTGCCGATTGTCATTTTGCCCGCGATAGTCATGGCAATGGTTTCATTCATGGGGAAGTGGCCAACGCTGTTGAGATTGCCTGTAAGGATTGTCATGGCACTGCCAAAAACTATCCGACCTTGCGCACTTCCAATGTTGCCGCCAGCCCCAATGGCTTTGACCTTACCGCTTTGCGCAATCCTGATGGCAAGCGCCGGTTTGAATGGGTCAAGCGCGATGGGCGAGAGGTTTTGATACAACGCTCGCTGCTTGATCCGACCCTTGAATGGGAAATGAGCCTTGTCAAAGACAGTGTGACCCCCGGCGCACCCGGCTATAATGAAAAGGCCGCGCGGGCCAAGCTGATGTCTAATATTCGCAATAATGAAAGCGGATTTTTATGGGGGCCGGGTGTGGCAGAAGAAAATCTCGCCCATGATGATGACGAGATTGCCTGTTTCACCTGTCATCTGTCGTGGACGACCTCTTGCGGGGGGTGCCATTTGCCCATTGAAGCCAATTGGAAGGCATCCGCCCATAAATATGAGGGCGCGACAACGCGCAATTATGCGACCTATAATCCGCAAGTGGCCCGTGACCAGATGTTCCAGCTTGGTAAGCACCAGACCACCAAAGACAATATTATTGCCCCTGTGCGCTCTTCCTCGGCATTGGTTTTGACCTCAACCAATATTAATCGCGAGCGGATTTATGTGCAGCAACCACCGGTCTCTGCGGCCGGGTTTTCCTCGCAGGCCTTTGCGCCGCATTTTCCCCATACAGTGCGCAAAACCGAAACCAAGCAATGCGAAGATTGTCACCTTTCTTCGAAGGGCGATAATAACGCTATCATGGCGCAGCTTATGTTACTTGGGACAAATTTTGTGAACTTTGTCGGTATGCATGCTTGGGTTGGTACGGAAGGTGGTTTTGAGGCTATTCGTGTTACCGAATGGGATGAACCGCAAGCGGTGTTTGGGTCTTATCTACAAAAATATGCCTATCCCGATTATTACAAGGCCCATGTTGAGCGCAATGGTCGTGAGTTGAAAAACTGGACCCGTGGCAAGACCTTTGGTGAAGGCGGGTTTATGGATGGTGAAACCGGCGCTTTGGAAGAGATTGCCAATGTTCGTCAGAAAACAGGTGGGGATGTAAATTGCATTCAGATGCGCGGGGAATATGTCTATCTTTCCGAAGGCAAAGGCGGGTTTCAAGTTTATGATGTAGCCAGCATTTCCAATAAGGGCTTTTCTGAACGCATTATTACTGCACCGTTCTCGCCGCTTGGGCATAATACGCGGGTGAAAAGTAAAAATGCCACCTGTATGGCGATTGCGACTAATCAACCGATTAATCCGCTGCGGAACACTGCGGAAATTCGTGAAAGCAATCAAGAGCAGGCGTTCCACCCAATTTATAATTATGCGGTGGTGACCGATGCGGTTGAAGGGCTTTATCTTGTCGACATTTTAACTTTGTCTGATGGTGAGCCGCGTAATAATTTCTTGAAACGCGCCGTTACATGGAACGAAAATGGTGTTTTGACCGGGGCGCGCCATATTACGCTGGCCGGTTATATTGCTTATATCGCCACTGATCGCGGCATTGTGGTGGTTGATCTTAATCGTCCGCTTGCACCGCGCTATGTGACCACCCTGCCCTTGGATCATGCGCGGGCTACAGCGGTGCAGTTCCGCTATCTCTTTGCAACAGATGCCAAGGGCCTGCATGTCTATGACATTACTAAAATGCTAGAGCCGAAGAAGGTTGAAAATGCGTTTATTCCTATGGCTGATGCCCATAAGATTTATCTTGCCCGCACCTATGCCTATGTGGCTGGTGGTCCGGAAGGTTTGATTATTGTCGATATTGAAAAAGCTGAAGAGCCGGTCATTTACAAAAAAGTGACGCTAGATGGCCAGCTAAATGACGCCCGTGATGTGGTTGTTGCTACCACCAATGCATCCCTGTTTGCCTATGTGGCCGATGGGCGCAATGGCTTTAAGCTGCTGCAATTAACCTCGCCGGAACTGCAACGCAATTTCTATGGTTTCTCTCCGCCGCCAAATCCTGAACTGATTGCCTGGCGCAAGACCAGAAAACCGGCACTGGCTTTGTCCAAAGGGCTTGACCGCGATCGGGCGGTTGATGAAACCGGACATCAAATGGCTATCTTTGGCAGGCTTGGTTCTCGCCCCTTCACCCGCGAAGAGATGGAGGCCTTCTTCCGTCTTGAGGATGGTCGGTTGTTTGAAGTTAGCAATGATGGCGATGAAGACCAGTTTATTGGTCAATAGTTTTTGTCGTTCTTTAATCGCGGCTCGGCGCTCTCTGGCCCCATGCGTAAGCACGGGATCAGCCGTGAGCGTAACAAGAAAGAAATCCTAGCGCGGTCTTACATGGAAGACATTGCGCATGGCTTTGGTCATTGGCTTTCCATAAGGCAACAACACCTTATATTTTCCGGCGACGCAAAAATGCGACATGAATTGACCATTATTCCACATATGCAGGGCAAAGCCCGGTGGCTCGTCCACCACCAAGGGGCGGCCATCGGGTTTGTCGGGGTTGATTGGCGAAAGATCGAGGCCGATTTGCGCCGCCACGGCGGCTGATACGGTGATGCCGGTGCGCATGAATTGGGTGCTGATCGGGCGATGGATATGGCCGCAAATGATTTTCTTTACATGGCTATGGGGTTCCACCGTTTGCCGCAGGCGTTGCACCCATGGTTCGTCATTATGGGCGGTCATCCAGTCAATGCCTGTAAATAATGGCGGGTGATGAAT
>WFQB01000213.1 GCA_015487305.1 Parvularculaceae bacterium
CCTTTATAAGGGCCCTGAAATCGACCTTGAAATGTTTGACGGGGCAGAACCCTCAGCTGATGAAATGCGCGCGCGGGCCTTGACCTGCGAGCAGGCCGCCCTTGATGTCAAAGGGGTGACCAATTCCAGCGGTGCCTCTTGCAGCTATGGCAGTGGCCGCTCTTATTTTGTCACTTCCGATGGTTTTCTTGGCAAGAATGAAGGGGGCAGCCATTCGCTTTCGGTTTCGGTTCTGGCGGGCGAAGGCACCGCCATGGAGCGCGATTACGATTATGACAGCAAAACCTTTTTGTCTGACCTCAAATCTCCTGAAGAGATTGGCCGCCATGCAGGCGAGCGCACCGTGCGCCGCCTCAACCCGCAAAAAATGGCCAGCCGCACAGCCCCTGTTTTATTCGAGCAACGCCTTGCGGCCTCGCTTTTGGGCTCCTTGTCCGGCGCGGTAAACGGCGCTGCCATTGCTCGCGGGGTCAGCTTTCTGAAAGACAAAATGGGCGAAAAGATTTTTCGCGACACTATCACCATTAGCGATGACCCAAGGCGCAAACGCGGCTTTGGCTCGCAAATTTTCGATGGTGAAGGCGTGGAGAGCCTACCCTTTGATCTTATCCATGAGGGCGTTTTGACTCAATGGTTTCTCAATGCAGCGCAAGCCCGCCAGCTTGAGCTTGAAACCAATGGCCGCGCCACGAGAGGCACAGGCGGCCCCGGTGGCTCTGGATCTACCAATCTCACCTTAGAGCCGGGCGCGCATAGCCTTGAAGATTTGCTGGCCATGGCCGGGAACGGTCTTTACCTCACCGACATGTTCGGCCCGCAGGTAAACCCCAATACCGGTGATTATTCGGTTGGTTGCGCCGGATTTGAGATTAAAAACGGCAAAATCGCAGGGCCGGTCAGCGAAATAACCATTGCCGGAAATCTCATGGAAATGTATGGCAATCTTATTCCCGGCAATGATCTGGTCATTCGCGGCTCTGTTAATGCACCCAGCCTATTGATCGAATCCATGACCATTGCCGGCAGTTAAGCGAAATATTTCAGGAGTTAAATAAATAATCGTGAGTGAACAAACCGAACCGCAATTATTGCATCTCGTCTTTGGTGGTGAATTGGAAGCCACCAATAGCGCCCGCTTTAAGGACCTTAAAAATCTCGACATTGTCGGCGTCTATCCCAATTACGCAGCGGCTGAAAAAGCCTGGCGCTCTAAGGCACAAGCCACAGTGGACAACGCCCTAATGCGCTATTTCATCGTCCATTTGCATAAAATGCTGGACCCCGATGGGGACGGGATTCTAGGCTAGGGGCATGCCAACCTTTCTCCTTCCTGATGAATTCGCCACCGAAGAAGGCCGCCGCAGAGCATGGCGATCTTTAATGTGGGAAGACCATGGTTTTTTGCGCGTGGTCTATGATAATTCCCACCTCCTTGGCGAAAATATGTGGCGCAGTTTTCAGCCCTCCCCCAAACATATTGAGCGCTGGGCCAAGCGCGGCATTAAAACCATTATCAATCTGCGGGGCATGCGCGAGGAAGAAGATCAGGTTGGCTTTTGGCATCTTGAAAATGAGGCTTGCCGCCAGCATGATATTGAATTGATAAATTTCCGTGCCTATTCACGCGAAGCCCCAAGTCGCGACTTTATTTTCGGCATCAAAGAAATTTTTGATCGCATCGAGTATCCTGCCATGATGCATTGCAAATCAGGTGCGGACCGCGCAGGCATTTCTTCAACGCTTTACATGTTTTTAAAAGAGCAAAAACCTCTCGACGAAGCGCTAATACAACTCACTTATAAATATGGTCATGTCCGCCATGGCAAAACCGGTGTGCTTGATCATTTTTTTGATGTCTATAAGCAGGCCGCCGAAAAAGATGGTGTCACCCCAAATCCTGAGCATTTTCTTGCTTGGGTGCAAAATGATTATGACAAGGGTGCAGTTCAAAAAGGCTTTAAAGATCAGTGGTGGGGGACCCTTTTGACTGATAAAATCCTGCGCCGGGAATAATAGCGGCATAAGTTTTTTCTTGCTTTTTATCCCCTTCTTTTGCCACACTATTGGTGGAATTCTCTCAGAATGGGAGATATAAGCATTTGGGGAATTTTATGGCTGGGTCTTTTTTTACCTTAAAACAAATTCGTTTGCTCATCCTTATTATCAGCATGGGCGCAGTCGTGACGGCCTGTGTGACATCTTCTGTAAACACGACCAGCAATAGCCATGAAGCGCCAAAATCCGGCGCGCAAATCCTCCTTATTCAACCCGATGTTGAACTCTCCCTGATAACAGCGTCGGGCTTGCGCGAGCCGCGGGCTGACTGGTCCAAACAGGCACAGGACTTAATCATCGCTGAAATTGAGAAAAATTTTGCAGGCAATGATCATGAATTGCGCCAGCATAGTTTGAACATGGATGATGCCCATGAAGTACAACTGATTAAACTGCACGAAGCTGTTGGCAATACAATTCTTCTGCATCGTTTTTTCAACCAGCCCCTGCCGTCCAAAAAAGATAAATTCGATTGGTCTTTGGGGCCGGGGGTTGCGACATTGGCTGATAATTATGACGCCGATTATGCGCTATTTATCTTTGCCCGCGGCGCTTATGCCAGCGCGGCACGTCAAGCAACAGCATTGGTCTTGGCGGTTGCAGGCGTTGGGGTGAGTACTGGCGATCAGGCCGCTTTTGCCTCTCTTGTTAATCTCAAAACCGGCGATATCGTATGGTTCAATGTCACGGTCACCGGATCTGGTGTTGATATGCGCAAACCCTCCGGGGCTGAAAGTGTTGTTAAGGGCTTGATGAAAGATAACCCCCTTACAAATCATACAAATGATAAAGCGAAGTCATAAGCCTTATGCTCAATCGTTTTAAACCTGTACTTTTCCGGTATCCCTTACGCCTTGCCTTATTGGCATTAGGCAGCACAGCGCTTATGAGCTGCGTCTCCACCGATGTGCCCCCCATAGAAGCGCAGGCCGCGCCCGATGATGCAACCGATGAAGGCGGCATCTGGTATGTCACCGACAAGGTTGAGAAAGATTTGCAGACTTCTGCTATTGTCGAGCGGGATCCGGCCTTGAATGACTATGTCAGCACTGTCGCTTGCCGGGTTACTGGCCCCGAATATTGCAAGGATTTGCGGGTCTATATTGTCAAGCAACCCTATTTCAATGCCAGCATGGCCCCCAATGGTATGATGCAGGTCTGGACCGGGCTTTTGCTGCGCGCTGAAAATGAAGATCAGCTTGCCTATGTGCTGGGTCATGAATTTGCCCATTACCGCCAACGCCATTCCCTAAAACAATGGCGCCAAGCCAAGAATATGTCCAATGCCTCCCTGATATTTTCTGTGGGAGCCGCTGCAGCGGGGGCTGGCGCGGCAGGGGTGTTGGGCCAAGCGGCCGCTTTGGCTCGCCTTTATGGCTTTTCCCGCGAGGCCGAGCGCGAATCCGATGATCTCGGCTTTGATTTCTTTGTCGCTGCCGGATATGCCCCCGGCGAAGCGGCCCGCACTTGGGAATATCTCATAGCCGAAGCGGCAGAATCTTCCTCGCGCCGTAAAAGGAAAAGCGTAGCCCGGGCCAGTGTTTTTGCGACCCATCCGGTAACCACAGAGCGGGTGGAAAACCTGCAAGCCAAGGCAGCGGCCCTACCCGCTGGCACGCCAAGGCGTGAGGCATTTCTGGCCGTCACCAAACCGTTTTTACAACAATGGCTGGAGCAGGATTTGACCTTGCGGGATTTCGGCTCCTCGCTATTTCTAACCAATACGTTGATTGAAGACGGGGACGCCTTGGGAGTTCTTTATTTCCACCGCGCCGAGATTTATCGCCTGCGCCGCGCCGATGGCGACAATGATCTTGCACTCGCCGATTATCAAACCGCCAGTCAATATGATGATGCGCCACCGGAGAATTGGCGGCAAATGGGCGATGCCCTCGCCAAAGCGGGCAAAACAGACGAGGCCAAAACGGCTTGGGCGACCTATCTTGAAAAAGCACCAGATGCGCCTGATCGCCTGCTTATCCAATCCTATCTCGACCCCGACGGAGCTTAAACCATGGCCCATTTTAATGTTTCACCACGCACGTTTTTTGCCATTATCGCGCTTATTGGCTTAAGTGCCTGTGCCAGCATCAGTGCCGTTGGGCCCGGGCCTGTTGAAATTGGAAAATCCTACCGCATTTCAACTGGTGAGGTCTGGAGCAAATATCCCCCGCAAAGCCGCACCAATACAGCCGCAACCATGACCATTGACGGCACCATACTCAACACCTTGTCCTTTGTGGATGGATTAAAGCCGGGCGAATCTATAATTTACACAAGTGATCGCGATAAGCTGATCCCGAAATATCGCGCTGATATGTCGGCAAGTGAATTGGTTGATTTTGTATTGGATTCTTATAGCGCTCAAGGCTTGGCCAATGGCAAAATGACGGATTTGCGCCCGGAGAAATTCGGCACGCTGGATGGTTATCGTTTTGACTTTACCGGCGCTTATAAATCCGGCCTTGAGCTCAGCGGCACTGGTAAAATCGCACAACAGGGCGACAATCTCCACATCATCATCTTCTATGCGCCAAGCGAATATTATTACGGTTTGCGCAAGGATGAGGTAGATGGCATTTTAGCCAGCGTGTCATTACTATAGGGCTTTAATTTTCGCGAAACTGCAATGCAGCAAGGCGGGCGTAAAGTCCGTCTTTTGCCATTAGCGCTTCGTGGCTGCCCTGTTCGACAATCCGGCCCTTATCCATCACACAAATCACATCAGCCATGCGCACTGTTGCAAGGCGGTGGGCAATAACCAATGTAGTGCGGCCCTTGGTCAAGCGTTGCAAGGCTTCTTGCACCTTGGCTTCGCTTTGAGCATCAAGAGCCGAGGTCGCTTCATCAAGCAATAAAATTGGCGCGTCTTTCAGGAAAGCCCGGGCCAGAGAAATGCGCTGCTTCTGCCCACCGGAAAGAGAGCCACCGCCCTCGCCCACCGGACTATCATAGCCTTGGGGCAAGTCGCGAATAAAGCCATCAGCAGCGGCATCTTTGGCTGCCTGCTCAATTTGCGCCCGTGTGGCATGGCTATCACCAAAACCGATATTGCTGGCCACACTGTCATCAAACAGAATCGCATCTTGCGACACCAGCGCCATGGCATCGCGCAAGGAGCCAAGGCTGACATCGCGAATATCATCGCCATTGATCTTGATGCTGCCGGATTGGATATCATAAAGCCGCGGCAGGAGATTAAACAGGGTCGATTTGCCAGCGCCGGATTCGCCAACCAAAGCCACCATTTGTCCCGGTTTTACCGCCAACGAAAACCCGTCCAACGCCGCCGCATCCCCATCATAGGAAAACTGCACATTGTCAAACGAGATGGTCGCCCCTTGCGGGGACGCCGGGCTGAGCTCTTTTGCGCCCTCTTTGTCTTTAATATCCGGCACCCGGTCAATCACCCAATAAATCCGCTCCAAGGCAGCCGCGCCTTCCTGCAAGACAGCGTTTAAAGTGCCAAGCCCCCTTGCCGGTTGCGACAACATCGCCAGAGTGACGATAAAGCCCACAAGCTGCGCCGCATCAAGATTGCCGGTCGAAATGCGCCATGCAGCAACACCAATGACGACAGCAATGGCAAATGCCCCAATCGCCGTAATCAATGGCTCATTGGCAGCGCGATAACGAATAAACTTGGCCAGCAAATCATGGCGCTCTTCAAAGGCAGCATCGGCTCTTGCCTTTTCATATTCTTCAAGCTGATAGGTTTTGACCATCCGCGCCCCGGCCATGGATTCATTCAGTAATCCCGTCATCCCGCCAATTTGATTTTGCACCTGCTGGGCAAGGCGGCGCAGCCGTCGGCCAATCATAGTGATGGGCAGGCCAATGGTTGGATAGATGAGCAGGATGACCAGAAATAATACCCAGTCAAAATAAATCATCAGCGCCAAAAGCGTGATAAGCCGCACCCCGTCACGCAAGGCATTGGGAGCGCGGGTCAGGCTTTCGCGCAAAACGGTGGTGTCATTGGTAAAGCGAGAGACCAGCTGGCCGGTGCCATCTTCACGGGCTTGCGCATAATCATAATGCAGGAATTTATCAAACATGGCTTTTTGCAAATCGCGCAAAACCGATATGGCAACCCCCTGACTCAGTAGCGCTTGAAAAAACATGGCAATAGCATTGGTAAACCCCAGCCCCAGCAAGACCAAAGGTCCGGCAATCATGATATCGCGGGCGGTTGCCGCAAATCGGCTGCTTTCTTGACCAAAGGCAGAAAACACCCATTCCGTCGCCACCGCATAACCGGCCTCGGCCAGTGCCAGCAAAATCATGAACAGAAAAGCCAGCGCCAGCCGTGGCCAATAGCGGCCCATATAATCCCGCCATAACCGCCGTAATTGCGGCCAGATGGATATTGGCTGTTCGGTCTGTTTGGAAGATGGATCAGGCGTGGTCAAAAACTTAAATTTTCTATTGGCTTATAAAAGGGCTGGACCCTAGATATTTGTGCCCAATCGGCCCGCAATGCAAGATCAGACCCCATATTCCCCCTTTGCCCTTCCGGGTTTAGTCTTTATAAGCAGGGGCTTGGAACAATAATAAGGTAGATGCATCCCGCCAATGGCGAAAAAGAAACCCTATCACCCGTTTTTGCTGTTTTTGCTGAGCAGGGCTACCAGCTTCTGGTTCTGGCTGGTGCGGGTGACCACGCGCTGGACCCATCATGGCCGGGAAAATCGCGATCGCCTTGTCCAATCCGGCAAGCCCTTCATTGTCGGCTTCTGGCATGGGCGATTGATGATGGCCGCCTTTTTGAAGCAAGGCTATCCGGGGCGTTTTGTGATGCTGTCTTCCACCCATCGCGATGCAGAAATTTTAATCTCGGCAATTAAACCTTTAGGGGTGGAATTTGTGCGCGGGTCTTCGGCCAATCCCAATAAACGCCATAAGGCAAAATTTGGCACCTCTGGCACAAGAGCGCTGCTGCGCGCCTTGAATGAAGGGGCGATTATCGGCATGACCCCGGACGGTCCTCGCGGCCCGCGCCAACGACTGCAACCGGGCATTGTGCAAATTGCCAAAATCACCGGCCTGCCAATTTTACCTATTGGCGCCTCCACATCGCGGGTCAAAAGATTTGATAGCTGGGACCGCTTCATGATGGCCATGCCCTTTGCCAAGGCCCATCTTATTTATGGCGATCCGGTTTTCGTTACCGGTGAGACCGAAGAAGAGCTGCAACAGGCGCGCCTTGATATGGAAAATCTGCTAACCGATTTACAAGACAAGGCCGATGCGCTTGCCGGTCACCCGCCAACCGAAACAGCGCCAATGCAAGAGCGCCATCGCCGTCGCAATCAAGCCATTCTTGACCAAGACCTTATGGAAGAAACATCATCTTGAACCGTTCAAAAAAATCACAGCCACTTTCTTTGCGGCTCTATAAAGGTCTGTCTGGTCTATTCGGCCCGCTGGCGGATTATACCCTCACGCGCCGCTTGGAAAAGGGCAAGGAAGACCCGGGCCGCGTTGACGAGCGCCGAGGCTATGCTTCTCTAGCGCGCCCCGAAGGCAAGCTGATTTGGATCCATGGTGCCAGTGTTGGCGAATCCCTATCGATAATTCCGCTCGTGGAAGCCTTGAAAAATAAATATCCCCATGGGCAAATTCTTGTTACCAGCGGCACTATCACCTCAGCCCAGCTTATGGGCGAGCGCCTGCCGCAAGGGGCAATCCATCAATATATTCCGGTGGATCATCCCGATTATGTCACGCGGTTTTTAAACCATTGGCAACCCGATGCCGTGTTATTTGTAGAATCAGAATTATGGCCCAATCTCATTCAGATGACAGCAGCGCGCAATATTCCTCTAGCGCTGGTCAATGGGCGCATCTCTCCTAAAAGCTATAAAAACTGGCAGCAACGCAAAGATGCGATTGCCGATCTGCTTGGTTATTTCTCGGTTGTTCTTGGTCAGGATACGCAAAATACGGCGCGGCTTGCCGAATTGGGGCGGCGCGAAGTTCCAATGCTCGGCAATTTGAAAATGGCCGCACCACCCTTGCCAGTTGAAGAAGGCGCATTGGAAGAACTAACGGCAATTATCGGCAAACGCCCCTTATGGCTTGCTGCATCCACCCATGAAGGCGAAGAAGAATTTGTCATGGATGCGCATTTGCGCGCCCTCAAACAATTTCCCGATCTGCTTACCATCATCGCCCCGCGCCATCCGGTGCGCGGCGAGGCGGTGATGACCCTTGCAACTGAAAAAAATATCACCGCTTCTTTGCGCAGTAAGAACCAGCCGATTGATCCGCAAACTTCGCTCTATATTGCTGATACTTTGGGCGAATTGGGGCTGTTTTATCGCTTGAGCGATATTGCTTTTGTTGGCGGTAGTCTGGTCACCATTGGTGGCCATAATCCTTTGGAGCCTGCGCGTCTACGTGCTGCTATTCTCCATGGCCCCCATACATTTAACTTTGAAGATACTTATGCCGATATGCGCCGCTCTGGTGGTTCCGCGCTGGTGCGCAATGAGCGCGATCTTGCCGCTTCTCTAGTGCGCCTTTTAACCGATGATATTACACGAAAAACCATGGCCAGCAGCGCTGAAAACTGGTCCCGCACCAGCGCCGAACAGGTGCTGACCAATATTGTCAAAGCCATTGAGCCTGTATTGGAGAATATCAAGGCATGAGAAAGCCGCCCAAATTCTGGTCGGATCCTGATGGTGGCATGACCCCTATGGCCATTGCTCTTGCGCCTTTTGCCGGGCTTTACGGGGTTGGTGCCAAATTGAAAGCGCGTTTTACCAAGGCCGAACGCCTGCCCAAGCCGGTCATCTGCATTGGCAATGTTACCCTTGGCGGGGTTGGCAAAACGCCCTTTACCGCCATGGTGGCAAAACGCCTGCAGGATATGGGACAGGCGCCGCATATTATATCTCGCGGCTATGGGGGCAGTGAGAAAGGCCCTTTGCGCATTACTCAAAACCATAAAGCCAAACAAGTGGGCGATGAGCCTCTATTGCTGGCTAAAAGCGCACCGGTTTGGGTATCGCAAAAGCGCGCCGCCGGTGGCGAGCAAGCCATTATTGAAGGGGCTGATTGTATTTTGCTCGATGATGGTTTTCAAAATCCGAGCCTGCACAAGGATTTTTCTTTTCTATTGATTGACGCTGAAGAAGGCTTTGGCAATGGGGTTGGTTTTCCTGCCGGGCCTTTGCGCGAACGCCCGGAAGATGCCAGAGACCGCGCCCAATGCGTGGTTTTTGTCAAACCCCATAAAGACTATGAGGTGGTCGGGGGCTTGCGCCGTTTTGCCCGCAATATTGAAACGCTCTACGCTTGGCTGGAGCCGGATGTGAGTGGGCTTGATAAAACCGCCCGCTATTTTGCCTTTTGCGGCATTGGGCGGCCGGAACGTTTTTTTGAAACCTTAGAGCGCCTTGGATTTGATTTGCGCGGGCGCGAAAGCTTTGGCGATCATCACCCCTATGGGGAAGAGGAATTGCGCGATCTTATCATCGCAGCCAAAGCCGCCAATGCCATTCCCATCACCACCGAAAAGGATTTGATGCGTATCCCCATGGGGCTGCGTGAGCAAATCGCCACCCTGCCCGTGCATATGGTGGTGGACAAGCCCGAAGTGCTGGATGCGCTGGTAAAACCTGTTCTCGACCCGCCACGGGCAAAGGTTTAAAACAAGCATTATGGCGAAAAGCAAAAACAACAAAACCGGCAAGAAACTTACCTGGCCACTGCCTTTGCAGGACCCTGCCTCCCCGAAGCGCTGGGATGCGGACGTGCCTTTGCCTGCGCCGCGCGCCAATAATCCGGTGCGCTTCTGGCATCATATTGAATATGGCCTGATGGGAGTGCTGACCGGTTTTTTTCGCCTGCTGGGGATTGATCGCGCCTCGGCCTTTTCCGGCACTGTGTTTCGCTTAATTGGCCCGCTGATAAAACCAGTCAATAAAAAGGCTTTGCGCAATTTGCGCTATGTGATGCCGGAAAATAGCGATCAGGAAAATCGCAAAATCATTCGCGATATTTGGGAAAATTTTGGCCGCACTTTGGCGGAATTTTCCATGCTCGATCAGTTTAAACCGTTTGAAGATGATCGCTTTGAGCTTGAAGGCGCGGAGATTCTCGAAAAGCTGGTGCGCGATGAAACACAGGCAATTTATTTTTCCGGCCATTTTGCCAATTGGGAATTGATGTCGCCGCTTTTATATCGCGCTGGTGTACGCAATGGCTTTATCTACCGGCCTATGAATAATCCGCTTACCGATAAGCTGGTTATTGCAAGGCGTGCTTCCACCATGTCGCGGGTGCAATTGCCCAAAGGCAAGCAGGGCGGGCGCTCGCTTATTCGTATTCTGGTCAAGGGCTATTCGATTTTGACCATGCAGGATCAGAAATTAAATAC
>WFQB01000214.1 GCA_015487305.1 Parvularculaceae bacterium
AGATCTGGCTGAAAAGGAGGGTGAAGATGCAAAACGATAAATCTCCTACCAGCCTTGAGGGAAGAATGAATGCGCGAGAAGCTTTGAAAGCTGCATTGCTTTTAAAAGATGTGAAAGAGTTTGGTGCTGTTCAGGGGAGCATGCAAAATACGCAGTATGAAAGTAATTTAAACCCCGACATGATATTCTTATCAGGAAAGCGTAAGTTTTATTTTCGTGATTTTTTGAGTTTAAGTAATGAACACTTTCTTGATGGCGTTTACATCGCTTTTATGCGGCGCCCGCCGGATGCTTCGGCTCGTGCTATTTTTAATTTCTCCGATTATCCAAGATCTGCGCGACTGGGAATCGTTCTGCAGGTTTATAATTCCGAAGAAAGAAAGAGGCGCGGAACGCATTTATATCATGCTTGGTTCTGGTATCTGATTAATAAAAGCATGGGCGTAATTTATCCTATTTACCGAGGTCTTCGGAAAATCATTAAATAAGACGTTTTGAGTGACTTGAAAGAAAAATGTCTTTCTTTTCACAATCGGCATGGGGTGCTGCAGAGGCGTAAGAAATGAGAGTAAAATGGCCAAATCGGCTTATACAAATAATGGTTTGCAAATGAAGTTGTTGGTGACCGGGGCAGATGGTTTTGTTGGTCGTTATCTCATTGAAGAAGCGCTTCGCCATTACGGGAATAGCGTGCAAATTTTTGCGACCTCTCTAGGAAGTGGCAAGGGATTATTGCACGATGATCGAGTTGTTTTTCATAAATTGAACATTGTAGATGGAAGGGCCGTTGAAAGCGCTATTGTTGAGTTTCAACCAACGCATATTGTCCATCTGGCGGCAATATCCCATGTGCCAACTGCAGCTAAAAACCCCAAAACAGTGTGGCAGGTCAATGTTATGGGGACTTTGGTTCTATTGGAAGCCTTGCGTAAATTTGCGCCCGATGTGACTTTGCTTAACATTTCATCTTCGGAAATTTATGGTGAGTCATTTTTAAGTGGAAATCCCGTTGATGAAACGGCTTTACTACAGCCGCGCAACGCCTATGCCAAAAGCAAAGCCGCTGCCGATGTGATGGTTCGACAATTTACGGGCGATATTAAAAAAAATATCTGCGCCCGACCCTTTAATCATATTGGTCCCGGGCAGTCTGCAGATTTTGTTGTTTCTGCCTTCGCTTCGCAAATAGCTACTATTGAAAAGGGCAATCATTTACCCGAATTGCGGGTTGGTAATCTTGAAGCCTTGCGCGATTTTTGTGATGTACGCGATGTCGTTCGTGCTTACTTGGCGCTGTTGGACCATAGTGAAAAAATCGACAATGGCGCTGCGATCAATATATGCTCAGGCAAGCCGCGTTCTGTCCGTTCTATTTTAAATGATCTGACGGCCTTATCTTCGGTAAGCTTCTCGGTAAAACAGGATGAGAACCGGATACGCTCTTCGGACATACCCTTTGCTATTGGTTGCGGGCAAAAAATAAAGGCTTTAACGGGATGGTCACCTCAAATCTCTTGGGAGGTGACATTAAGGGATATTTTAAATTACTGGCGGACCCAAAGCGAATAGATAGTCCAAACCCTATTTGCTTTGTGCGCTTGCGTTTTTAGCCATTTTCCAGTCGCCTTCAACCATATCTTTTACCAAATCTTCAAAGCTAATTTTGGGCTCCCATCCCAGTTTATTTTTGGCTTTTGAGGGATCCCCAAGCAGTGTTTCCACTTCAGCGGGTCTGTAATAGCGCGGATCAATTTCTATAATACATTGCCCATTTTGATCATAGCCTTTTTCGTCTTCGCCTTTGCCCTCCCAGCGAATATCCATGCCAAGATATTTTGCAGCGATTTCTATGAATTGCCGAACTGAATATTGCTTACCGGTTGCGATTACATAATCACCCGGGGCATCTTGTTGAAGCATCAACCACATCATTCGTACATAATCTTTTGCATGTCCCCAATCACGCAAAGCATCAATATTGCCCATAAAAAGTTTATTTTGTAGGCCTTCTTTAATGCGAGTAAGGCCGCGTGTAATTTTGCGGGTTACAAAAGTTTCTCCACGAATAGGGCTTTCATGATTAAATAAAATACCGTTGCAGGCATAGGCGTTGTAGGCTTCACGATAATTTATAGTAATCCAATAGCCATAGAGCTTGGCGACACCATAAGGGGAGCGTGGATGAAAGGGCGTATTTTCTGTTTGCGGAATTTCTCTGGCTTGGCCAAATAACTCTGAGGTAGAGGCCTGATAAATACGGGTGGTATCAATTAAACCACAATTTCGAACAGCCTCTAAAACCCGCAAAGCGCCCAAAGCATCAACCTCGGCAGTATATTCCGGTTGTAAAAAAGAAACAGCCACATGGGACTGCGCGGCGAGGTTGTAAATTTCGTCAGGCTTCACCAAAGAGATAACACGCTGGATGCTGGCGGTGTCGGTCATATCCGCATAATGCAGGAAGAGATTTGCCGCGCTGTCATGTTCATCCCGATAGAGGTGTTCAATTCTGCCGGTATTGAAAGAAGAAGACCGTCGCCGAATACCATGAACTTCATAGTTTTTATCGAGCAAAAGTTCTGCCAGATATGCGCCGTCTTGGCCGGTTATGCCGGTAATTAATGCCCTCTTCTTAGCCATTTTACAAAACGCTCCTTCGTGCTATTACGGGACTTAAATTTGCGTTGGTGTAACGGGCTGTTTCAGGAGTGTCAATGTTACCCCGAATGCAGCTAAGCGCCACATAGGACCCTTTCGGGATTTGGTATATTTCGTCTAAAAAAGACCAAGAAAAACCCATGAGGAAAGTGTGAACCAAACCCCATTTCCGAAAATTTACCGGCATCTGCGAGAGAAATTTCGACAGGCGAGCCTATATGGTTTGGCGCAACGGCCTGATGTCTTTTTACGGGGTCACCCTATGGTTGCTGGATTCCTGTCCTCGCCAATGGGACTTGGAGAGGGGGCGCGGGTTTTGATAGAGGGTTTGAAGCGGCTGGGGCTAGCACCATCGGTGTTTGACCTAACGCCCGGCATTCAGGCCAATCGTGCGGTCCTCGCGGTAGAGGATGCACCGGAAGACGATGGCAAGGGGCCAATCATTTTGCATGTTAATCCTCCTGAAGTGCCCTTAGCGCTGAAACTGTTGCAACAACGGGTTAATTTGAAAGGCCGTATGCTTATTGGGGTCTGGGCCTGGGAGTTAACAAAGCCCCCCGCGCAATGGGATTATGCTGCCAAATGGTTTGATGAGATTTGGGCGTCCAGCCGATTCATACAAAATGTATTTGAGGGGCGCTTTGCAACGCCGGTGATTTATACGGGCTATCCTTGTCAGGCGGGTAATCCCCCACCATCCGATTGGCGCAAGCGGTTAGGTCTGGGGCAGGCTTTTACGGTTTTTACGGCATTTGATCCGCGATCAACATTTGCTCGCAAAAACCCTGAAGGGGCAATAAGAGCTTTTAAAAAGGCTTTTGCAGGTCAAGATGATGTGCGTCTGATTGTAAAATATACCAAGAGCCGTGAAGCGTTTCCCGATGAAATAAATAAATTGCTACAGTCTGAGCAGGTGGTCTGTATTGACCATTCTATTGATTCGCAAGATATGAGTGCGTTGATAGGGTCCTGTGATTGCATGGTTAGTTTACATCGGGCAGAGGGCTATGGATTAGTGCCGGCTCAGGCAAGTGCCATGGGCATTCCCGCTATTGTTACATCATGGTCATCGGTTAGCGAATTTCTGGATTGCCCGAATATTTTCGGTGTTGACTATCAGCTCGTAGAAATAGTGGATCCGCAAGGTCTCTATCCGAGCGAATTGGGGCCATGGGCTGAGCCGGATATAGATGATGCGGCAGAAAAATTGAAAAGGATTAAGGCACTTTCTGAAGAAAAGCGGCAGGCCTTGGCCGTTTCTTCACGGCAATGGTGGGACGATAAATTTGATGATAGGGCATTTTGGCAAAAGATTCCTGCCAGAACCAAAGCACTCATACAAAACGACAAAGACTAGAGCTGTTTGCTATCAATGGCGCTATCGGCCTCCACGGCGGCACCGATTAAATGATAAAAAGTACTTGCAGACATGGGGGTATTGATGAGCCCGCCATCATTCTCACGCAAATCATGCCAGCCCCCATCGGTGGGCGTGTTCAAATAATATTTACAAACCAGATCAATCATTTTTGAAGCATCATGTTCGATACCCGCATGACCTAACCGCATCAGGGCCGTGCTGGCTTTGATGAACTCTGTTTGAGGCCAAAGTCGGCTTTGGCTGTCAATGAGACGCCCATCGGCTGTGGCTTTATTGACCACTAGTCCGGTTGTTGAGTTGATACCAATTTGCCGGGCCTTGGAAAATAATTTTTCCGCATAATCGGTAGATTTCTCGGGGTAATATTGCCCAAACCAGAAAAGCAACCAGCACCATTCAAACATATGGCCGGGCTCTATGGCCTCTTGCGATTGCGGAGCAACTTGCCAGTTCTGATCAAAATATTCATGAACAATATGTGTTTTGTGATCAAAGAAATATTTTTCAAACAAATCAAAAACGGACATGGCGAGGTCCAGATAGTCATTTATCCCTGTTGCTTCATAAGCGGCCAGAAAGGATTCAAATAAATGCATATGGGCATTTTGCCGTCGCGGCAGGCTTGCCGGAGCGCCTTCGAGCCATCCCCCATTAGGGGCCTTGAGGTCTTGTTGCAGGAAGTCCATGGTTTCTTTGAGTATACAAAGAGCGGTCTCATCCTTGAAGGCGCGCCAGCGCCAAGCGCTGGCTAAAATGAAAAATGCCTGAGCATATGTATCGCGCAAACCATCATGCAGGGACCCATCGGGGTTAAGCAGATGGGCGCATCCTTTCTCCCCGCCTTGCATGCCTTGTTGTGTCAGATAAGCCCAGCCATGATCGCTGGCCTGTTTGGCGTCTTTATACCAGCCAAGATGGGCGGCGTGCGCATAGACATAAGTCATGCGCGCCTGAACGCGCACACGCCGTAAACTTTCTTTAACCGGGGTGGCCTCAAGGGTCAGGCTTTCCCAAAATCCACCAGCAGGATCAATGCCTTTTGTTGCCCATAGGGGGAGCGCCTGTTTACAGGTCCAGGATTTGAGGCGATGCACGGCAGCGCGAAAATTGTTCATGGCAAGGGCCCGCTATTATAACAAATCAGTTCGGTTATTCTTTTTTAAAAAATCAACAATCTGCCGAACATTTTGTGTTTTATCTTTATGGGCGACCAAGACAGCATCCTTGGTGGCAATAATAATTAAATCCTCGACACCAATGGTTGCAATAAGGGGGCCATCTGAGCGGATCAGGCTGCCTTTGGTTTCAAGGCTAATGACATCTCCATGGGAAACAGACGATGCCCCCTTGATTGAGTGTAGTAAATCATTCACGGCAGACCATGCCCCCAAATCATTCCAGCCGACATCAACCGGAGCGACAATCGCTGCATATTGCGTCTTTTCCATAACAGCATAATCAATACTGTCAGCTCGGCATTGGCTAAATGTTTGCAGGTCAAGAAATAGGTTATTGCCATCCATGCGACCCAGCTTCAGGGCCTTGGCGCTTTGGTCGTAAATATCAGAGGCGTGGCGTTCGTATTCTTTGCGCAGACTTTCGGCGCGAAACAGAAAAATACCCGCATTCCAAAAATAATCACCGGAGGCAAAATAGCTTTCAGCTGTAGCCCGATCAGGTTTTTCTTTGAACTGATCGATTTTATAAACCTTGTCACCCAATACCTCGCCGCGTCGAATATATCCAAAGCCGGTTTCCGGCCCGGTCGGCTGAATGCCAAGTGTTGTCAGATAGCCTTGGCACGCTGCCTTGGTTCCTTTTTCTACCGCATCCCAAAAGGCTTTGTTGTCAGCGATATGGTGATCGGCAGGCAAAAGCAAAATAAGACCATCACTGTCAATACTATCTATATAGCTGGCGGCTATCGCCCCAACGGCAGCAGTATTGCGTGGCATCGGTTCGATAATTACTGTTGACGCCGGAGCGCCGATGGCAGCGCATTGCTCGGCTATTAACTCCTGATGGCCATCGGCACATATGACAACAGGCGCGGCAATTCTGTTTTCATCGCAGTCCTTGAGGCGCAAAATCGTTTCCTCAAACATGGAGCGCTCGGTGATCATGGCATGATATTGTTTGGGCGCGTTTTGGCGCGATATGGGCCAGAGCCTTGTGCCGGCACCGCCGGACATTATCACAGGGTAAATTGTTGACATGCTCTTTTCTGCACCCCTTTTTGTAAGACATTGCCCATTTCAATTACGCTCTGGACTGCGGTCTGCAGACTATAGCCGTTTGGTTACTTTTTTATATGGAAAATGGTAGCGGAGGGCAGATTTGAACTGCCGACCTCAGGGTTATGAATCCTGCGCTCTCACCAACTGAGCTACTCCGCCATTTTCTGTCTGAGGGGGGGTCTCCACCTATCAGAAGAATGGCTATAAAGGGAAAGCAGAGCCTTTTGTCAACCATTTGAAGGCAATTGACGGGTCAGATTTGCCTCTTTTTTTGCCCCTTTTCGCATCCTCTCTAGCCCTTCAAATAGCCATTTTCCTGTAAATAAGCGATAATTTTTTCGGTTGACTGCTCGGCGCTTAATTGGGTTGTGTTGACCACTAATTCGGGATTTTGTGGGGGTTCATAGGCCGAATCAATGCCGGTAAAGTTTTGCAACAATCCGGCCCGTGCCTTTTTATAGAGCCCTTTGACATCGCGTTTTTCAGCCACCTCAAGGGGGGTATCCACATAAATCTCAATAAACTCTCCATCCTCCATTAAGGCCCGGGCCATTTGTCGTTCATTGCGGAATGGAGAAATGAAGGAGACCATTACCAGCAGGCCGGCATCGACCATTAATTTCGCGGTTTCAGCCACCCGGCGGATATTTTCCACCCGGTCAGCATCGGTAAAGCCGAGATCCTTGTTTAATCCATGGCGAACATTGTCGCCATCAAGAATATAGGTATGGCGGCCCATATCAAACAGGCGCTTTTCCACGAGATTGGCAATGGTGGATTTGCCGGAGCCGGAAAGGCCGGTAAACCACAGCATGGCTGGCTTTTGATGTTTGGCGCCAGCGCGGGCGGCTCGGTTAACATCCAGTGCCTGCCACACAACATTGTCTGCGCGGCGCAAAGAGAAGTCAATCATACCCATAGCGATGGTGGCATTGGTTTGACGGTCAATAAGTATAAAACTGCCCGTATGATGATTGTCTTTATAAGGATCAAAAGCGATTGGCTTGCCAAGGGATAAATTACAGACCCCAACTTCATTTAATTCAAGGGTCTTGCCGGCTTCATGAGAAAAGGAATTGACATTAATCTTGTATTTGAGATCCGTCACCACGCCGCGCGTTGTGGTATTATTTGTTTTGACGAGATATTGCCGCCCCGGTAAAAGTGGTTCATCGCTCATCCACAGGATATGTGCGGCAAACTGATCTGTTTGAGAGGCCGGATTATCGGTTGTAGACAAGATATCCCCGCGCGAAACATCAATTTCGTCCGTCAGGGTTAGGGTAACCGATTGCCCCTCGTTGGCCTCGGACAGATCAGCGCCATGGGTGACAATGCGGTCTACAAAAGAGCGTCGCCCGGAAGGAATAACAATAATTTCATCACCGGGCCTTATCGTACCTGAAGCGATGGTACCACTAAAGCCGCGAAAGTCCTGATTAGGGCGGTTGACCCATTGCACAGGAAGTCGGAATGAAGTTTTCTCCGGCGCTTTGGCGACATCAATGTCTTCCAGATATGGCAGCAATGGCTTGCCCTTGAACCATGGTGATCTGGCGCTGCGGCTAAGGACATTATCGCCATTCAGGGCAGACATAGGAATGAATTCCACGGTTTCAAAATTAAAATCTGCCGTAAAGCTATTGTAATCTCGTTTTATTTCTTCAAATCGATCTTCCGAAAAATCCACCAGATCCATCTTATTGACCGCCACGACAATGTGGCGAATACCGAGCAGTGAAGTAATGAAACTGTGGCGGCGGGTTTGGGTCAAAACGCCATGGCGGGCATCAATCAGGATGATTGCGAGATCGGCACTAGAGGCACCGGTTGCCATGTTGCGTGTATATTGCTCATGGCCCGGTGTGTCGGCGACAATAAATTTGCGCTTATCGGTGGAGAAAAAACGATGAGCAACATCAATAGTGATACCTTGCTCGCGTTCGGCAGCTAGCCCGTCCACCAATAAAGCCAGATCAATTTTATCCCCCTGTGTGCCAACGCGTTTGCTGTCTTTTTCGATGGCGGAAAGTTGGTCTTCATAGATCAGTTTGGAATCATAAAGCAGGCGACCAATCAGGGTCGATTTACCATCATCCACAGAGCCGCAGGTGATAAAACGTAAAAAGCTCTTATTTTCCTGTGCCTGTAAATACGCAATTATATCGCTGGCTATCAGATCATCCTGATGGGACATTAAAAATAACCCTCTTGTTTTTTTTGTTCCATGGAGGCGGCGGCATCGTGATCAATAGCCCGCCCCTGTCGTTCGGAAGTTATGGTGAGTAGGGTTTCCTGAATGATTTCCGGCAAGGTTGTGGCGGTAGACTGAACCGCACCGGTTAGCGGATAACAGCCAAGAGTGCGAAAACGTACCGATTTCATCTCCGGCTTTTCACCGGGTCGCAAGGGGAAGCGATCATCATCAACCATCAATAGTAATCCATCGCGCTCAACCACCGGGCGCTTGGCGGCGAAATAGAGTTCGGGAATTTCGATATTTTCTTTGTAGATATATTGCCAGATATCTAATTCCGTCCAGTTGGAAAGTGGAAATACGCGAATGCTTTCGC
>WFQB01000215.1 GCA_015487305.1 Parvularculaceae bacterium
ACATTAAATTCTCTTCCCCCTCCATGACCGCAGCAATGGCAAATGCACCCTCAAGGCGTTTTAACGCCGCCCGAAAGGCCGTTACAGGATCAGAATTTCCCTGTTCCAAATAATAGGAAATCAATTGGGGAATAACTTCCGTGTCGGTCTGGGTGGCAAAATCGATCCCTTTGGCCTGCAATTCTTCTCGCAAATCGGCAAAATTTTCGATGATACCATTATGGACAACGGCGATGCGCGCAGTTGCATGAGGATGGGCATTTTCTACCGTTGGCGCGCCATGGGTCGCCCATCTTGTATGGCCAATACCAATCATGCCTGATAGCGGATCCGCCGATAAAGCTTCGCGCAGAGCTTTTAATTTACCAACGGCGCGGCGGCGCTGCAAACGCCCGCCTTCCACGGTGGCAATACCGCTTGAATCATAGCCACGATATTCAAGCCGCGTCAGCCCATCCAAAATATCTTCAGAAACATCAGACCTGCCTAAAATGCCAACAATGCCACACATAAAATTACTCCGTACAAATATCTTCTATTTTCATTTATTTTTGCGCTGCTGTTTAGCGGCGCGATAGCGCTTGGCCCAATCGGGTTTTTCAACCTGCTCAGCACGGGTCAATACCAGCGCATCTTCACTGACATTTTTTACAACTACCGAACCGGATCCCACATAAGCGCCATCGCCAATAGTTATAGGCGCAACCAAAGCCGTATTAGACCCGATAAATGCGCCAGCGCCGATAATAGTGATATGCTTGTCATAGCCATCATAATTGCAAGTGATAGTGCCCGCGCCGATATTTGCCTCTGCGCCAATCACAGCGTCCCCAATATAACTCAAATGACTAACCTTGGCACCTTTGGCGATATCGGCTTTTTTTACTTCAACAAAATTACCAATCTTGGCCTGCTCGCCAATTTTTGCCCCCGGCCGCAAGCGCGCATAGGGGCCTATGCTTGCCCCTTGTGCCACATGGGTGCCTTGCAAATGACTAAAGGCTTTTATCTCTGCGCCAGCTTCAACCACAACCTCCGGGCCAAACACAACACAAGGTCCGACCACAACATCGCGGCCCAGATTAGTATCATGGGAAAAATAGGTACTGGCAGGGTCTTGCAATGTTGCCCCATCCAGCATTGCCTGATGGCGGGCGCGGGATTGGAAGATCGCCTCAGCTTCGGCCAGTTCCACCCGCGAATTAACGCCCAATACATCCTCTTCGCAAGCTTCAACAATGGCGCAAGAAATTTGTGCCGCCCGTGCCAAAGCCACCATATCGGTCAGATAATATTCGCCCTTGGCATTATCATTGTTGATTTTCGGCAAATGCTTGCGCAAGACATCCGCGTCAAACGCCATCACCCCGGAATTGCAAAGCGGAATTGCCAGTTCTTCAGGGCTGGCATCTTTGGCTTCAACAATACTTTGCAAAGCGCCATCGCTGTCCGTCACCAAGCGTCCATAAGCGCCGGGTTCATCCGGGCGAAAGCCTAGCACCACAATGCCATTGCCAGCCGCAAGGGCCGCACGCATTTCCTCCAATACACCAATCGGCAAAAGCGGCGTATCGGCGTAAAGCACAAAAACAATACCGGAAAATCCTTGAATACTATCCATCGCCACCCGCACCGCATCACCTGTGCCTTGGGGCGGGTCCTGAATAAATATTTGCGGGGTCGGGCTGGCTGTCGGGGCCAGCCTTTTTGCGGCTTCACCAACCTCCAATGCCTGCGATCCGATCACTACTGCCACCCGTTCAGGCGATAAGCCAGCGCCGGTTTTCAGCACATGGCCCAACATTGGCAAATGCCCAATTTCATGCAGCACTTTGGGCAGATGGGATTTCATGCGCGTGCCATGACCGGCAGCCAGAATTATAAGGGCGGTATTTTGTTTATGGATCGGCATTATTGCTCCAGAGAGGGTCGGGCTAGATTTTGATAGAGGAATAGCCTGCTTTGATAAAATGACGATTGGTTTCTGGTTCTTACCATGGGCAAATACGTTTTTGCCACATCAGCCAAATTCCGATAGGCCTTTTACTCTCTTTGACCCCACTTTTACAATCGCTGATAATATAGGCTCTGATGAGACATTTTGACGATTTAACCGTGATTTTCGACCTTGATGGCACACTGGTCGACAGCGCCCCGGATATCACCGCCGCCATGAACCATGCCCTTGGTCAAAAGGGCTATCCACCCATTGACCCCGCTACGGTGCGCCATCTCGTTGGTCGCGGGGCCCGAACCATGATCGAACACGCTATCAACCATCATGGGGCCGAGGGGCAAGATGCTGACGCTCTAATTACTGTTTTTCTAGAATATTATGCGTCCCATATTGCCGATCACACCCGGCCCTTTGAGGGGGTCGGTCCCTGTTTACAAGCCCTCTCGCAAGCAGGCGCACGCCTTACCATTTGCACCAATAAGCGTGAGGGTCTTGCCCTACCACTTTTACAGGCGCTCGGCCTTGAGGTTTGGTTTGAAACCGTCATTGCCGGCGACAGTTTGGCAAAAGCCAAGCCCTCAGCCCTGCCCTTACAGGAAATCATTCGCCGCACCGGTACATCCAGAGCCATCATGATTGGCGATAGCATGACCGATTACGCCGCCAGCCAGGCCGCGCAAATCCCATGCCTGCTTTACAAACATGGCTATTGGCATCAAGGCGATGAATGGCCTGACGGGGCTATAATATTTGAAGATTTTGCAAAACTGCCAATGCTAATCGGCACGGCTTTAGCCTAGGGTCAGGCCTCGGCGGACTGCCCTTCGCTGCGCACCCGCTGTGGCATGCCATTGACCATATTGGAGCGAATATCAAAACGGCTTGAGCGCATGGTCGGCACAAAGGCCTCATGCACCAGCTTCACATCCACATCAAAGCCGCGCTTTTGCCAGAAATCTGCAATTTTCTGGCTAAGATGACCCGCGCCAGCGCTTGAACAATAATCAGACATTGGATTACCTCATCACCTTAATGTTTTTCCACCATAGCCTTACAGCCGAGACCCTTGTCTCCCTTTTGCTTATCTTCGATATATTTGCCTATCTCCGATATATAAGCCAAGGCTATATTTTCGATGATGCTATCGGAAGAGCGAAAATTACAAGGAAAACTAGGCATAATCTGCCATAATTTTACTTTTCACAGATGATTTTATCATGCAATATAAGTTTATCCTATAATACATCTTGAAGGATTTTCCATGAGCCTTGCCATTGACCTGCCAGACAGTGAAACCAGCACAATCGGCGCCCGAATCAGGGCGGCAAGACGGGCGCGCCATCTCAATCAGGGGGCCTTGGCGCAAAAACTGCGGGTCAGCCAACCGACTATTGCCAATTGGGAATCCGGCATTCATGACCCGCGCCAGTTAATGCTGGCCAAAATCGCTGAGGCCCTGCAAGTCTCCCTTGGCTGGCTGGCCAGTGGCGAGCGCTCGGAACTGGAAAAAGACCGCCATCCTGCCGCCGCCTATCTGCGCCGACTGGTCGTGCATGTGCCGGTGGTGCCCATTGATCAGGTCGCCCGCGTACTCGATGAGCCGGACCTCGATTTCCATGCTCTGGCCGTCGATTATATCCCGATTACCGCAGGAGCCTCGACCATGGCCGCAATCTTCATGCGGGATGATGCCATGAATCTCGCCTTTCCGGTGGATACGCTGGTGGTGGTCAATTATGCCGAGCGCAACCCTGCCGAGGGGGCGCTGGTGCTGGTGCAGCATGAGGGCGCACCGATTTTACGCCGTTGGCGCACCAATCCGCCACGTCTGGAACCCATATCCAGTGACCCCAACCACAAGCCCATCTTTCTCGACCGCCTTCAAGGGGTGATTGGCACCTTGTTTATTTCCATCCGTTTTCATTAGGGCGAGGCCCCCGACCTTACCCTCTCCACAAAATTCCGCTACAGCTTGGGCCAATGGATTAAACGAAAGTCAGATTTTGCCGCGCAGTTCAATTTTCACGCTTACAAAATGGCAGGCCCAAGGAGAGGAAGTTACTTTCTCCTATGACTGCGAGCGTTTCGGGGCTTTCACCGAAACACTCAGCCTGCCTGTTGCCCTGCCAGATCATCCCTCTTCCCATCTATCGCGGCTGATTGATCTGCTCCACGCCGCCCTTGGGGTCAGCTATTACAAAGCCGCCGCCGCGCAAAAGATTTCATTACCCGCTTTTGTCCATGCCCCCAAAGCGCAAACCATGATAAAGGCGCTTTACACGGAAGGGCTTGCCGAATTTTTCATTCGCGCTGATCTCGATTACCCGCCGCAAACAGAATTTATCTTCACCGAAAACGCCCATCAGGATTTTTCAAAGCCAGTCATATCGACAAACCAACAAGCCCTAATCGCTTTTGGCGGCGGCAAGGATTCTTATGTGGCTGATGCCATTTGCACCAAGGCTGGCCTTGCAACAGAGCTTGCCTCGGTCATTCTGTCCGATAAGGTCGGCACTGTGTTGCAAGGCTTTAGCGCAAAGCCATTATTGCTGGCCAAGCGCCATCTCGATCCGAAAATTCGTAAAATTGCAGAGCAAGGCGCTTATAACGGCCATGTCCCCATCACCGCTATAAATGTGCTTGTCCTCGCCCTCATTGCCAGCTTGCGCGGTGATCAATATGTGGTGTTTGCCAATGAGCGCAGCGCTGATGAGCCGACCCTGAAATTTGGAGGCATCACCGCCAATCATCAATATTCCAAATCAGGCGCATTTGAAAAATTATTAGGCGATGCCATAAAAGAGACCGGCAATAGCAATCCTCATTTCTTTTCAGTCCTGCGGCCATTTTCAGAGCTTTGGATTGCCCAAAACCTTGCGCGCCTGCCGGAAGCGCTTAAGAAATTCTCAAGCTGCAACCGCAATTTTCATATTGATGGCAGGCGCACTACGCGCTGGTGCGGCGCTTGCGCCAAATGCGCCTTTACCACGCTGATGCTCGCACCATTTCTGTCACCTTCAGAAATGACAAAAATCTTTCCCGGTAATTTTCTTGATAATGAAGCTCTGCTCTCCTTGTTTAAGGATTTGCTGGGCTTGAGCGAGATCAAGCCGTGGGATTGCGTTGGCACCATTGGCGAATGTCGCGCTGCTTTGTGGCAATTATCCCAAAGCGCCGATTGGCGTGAAACCCTTATCGTCAAAAAACTACTGCCGGAAGTTTTGGCACAGCAAAATGAAACCGCCCTCGCTAAAGAATGGCAGGCCGCCCTTGCCCCTACCGCAAATAATAGATTGCCTGAAAAATTTATGGAGGCCGCTTCATGTCTTTAAAACAGCTTCCCGAACTTTCTTCATTACAGCGGGTTTTCCTGCACGGGTTTGGCGTTGAGGGGCGCGCAGCCCTGCCTTGGCTGCAAAAAACTTGCCCTGCAGAAATCATTGTCATTGGCAATAATATCGAAAACCAGCCCGACGGCTTAAAAACCGTCAGCGAGCAAAACGCCCTCGCTCTACCCGCACCTGATCTTTACTTGCGCTCCCCCGGCATCCCTCCAAAAAATCTCCTCATGCAAGCCATGACCAAAGCTGGCATTGCCACAACCACCCCCACCGGTTATTGGCTCGACAAAGCCGCCCATGGCAAAATCATTGCCATTACCGGCACCAAAGGCAAAAGCACTAGCGCCGCTTTATTGCAGGCAATCCTCAAAGAGGCCGGATGTGAAACCGCCCTCATCGGCAATATTGGTGCGCCGCCTTTTGCCAGCGCCATTGGTCCAGAAACAATCTGCATCGCCGAGCTTTCTTCCTATATGATGCATGATATGCCGTCGGTAATTGATTTCCATGTCATCACCAATCTTTACACGGAGCATACCGATTGGCATGGCGGCCATGACGCCTATGCCGCCGCCAAGCTCAGCCCTTTTTTAGAAAACCCGCAACAAAAAGGCCTTTATGGGGAAAATCTCACATCGGCCCTCGGCGATCATAAAGCCGCCAGACCGGTTGAAGATATTGCCCAATATGAAGACGGTAAATTATTCCACGGCCTCGACTGGCAGATAGAGCTTGAAAAGCTGAACGAGATCTTCACCGCCCCCTCCATGGCCAAAGCAGCCGATTGTGCGCTGGCCAGTGCATTGATGGTGGC
>WFQB01000216.1 GCA_015487305.1 Parvularculaceae bacterium
GTGCATTGATGGTGGCTGAGGATTGGCAATTATCCCCCTCAGAAGAAATTCTCGCGGCGGCGGCAAGAGCCTTTCGCGGCTTTAAGGGATTGCCCCATCGCCAATCCATCATCTCGCAGGCTGGGGATCGCTTATGGGTTGATGATGCGCTTGCTACTGTGCCCGAAGCAACGCTTTCAGCCATTACCCGATTTCAAAAGCGCCCTTTGCATATTCTTATTGGCGGCAAGGATCGCGGGCAAAGCTTTGGAGATTTTTTCGCCGCCTTGCCAGATGAGGCCTCCATCCGTTTTTACCAATTTGGCGAGATAGCCACCCGCTTCACAGCGGACGCCGAGCGGGCTGGCATTAGCTGCGCCGGAGACGGCAATAGGCCCTATGAAGATATGGAATCTGCCATCAAAGCCGCTTTTGAGGCCAGCGCCCCGGGGGACGCAATCCTGTTCTCCCCAGCCGCCCCGACCGAGGAAAAACACGGCAATTTTGCCAGCCGGGCGAGGCTTTTCGCGGATTTAGCTAAAAATATCAGTTAATGACCCGTTAGCCAAAATCGGCTTACAGTGCCACCCATGCAGATTATGGCTGTCATAAGAGAGACCTTCCGGTCGCTTGGGGCGTTTATCGTGGTCGGGCTGACCTCGACTCTGGTTCATTATATCGTCCTTAAAACCCTGCTTACCACCGGGCTGGTTTCGGAACTTTGGCTGGCCAATGTCCTCGCATTTTTCTGCGGCCTCATCATTTCCTATTCCGGCAATTATTTTTTCGTATTTGAAAAACGCCGGGGCCATGCCGCCGCCTTTGGCTTTTTATTGTCGGGTTATTCGGTGGCGCTGCTGGTCAATACCAGCGTTCTTGTGGGGCTGGCTGAAGGCGGAATTTTCACCCTGCTGCGCGGACCCTTGGCTAATTTTGGCGGCAATGCGCTGATGGATTTATGGCAAGGACTTATCGGCCTTGTGCCTTTTCTCGGCACGAGCGAAACTGTCGCCACCACACCGGCTTTTATTGCCGCCACCGGCATCAGCGCCAGTATGACCTATCTTTGGAATCGTTTTGTGGTGTTTCAGTCCCGGGTGCGCTTCAATGAGGCCTCCCCAAGTGAAGCTCCTAAAAAGGCGTAGCCAATATCATCACCCAAAAAGTTCGATATTGAGAATTTTTCCGATAGCTGACAGCAATCCCCAACTCTTCCAATTCCGGATTGAGAATATTTTTGCGATGGGTCGGGCTGTCAATCCACGCCTGAAACGCCTCGCTAAAATCGCGCTGGCCCCCGCTTAAATTTTCCGCCGCTCGAAACGGGTCATAGCCCGCTTTGGTCAAACGATGGGCGAGCATCGCACCCCCGCTAGAATGATGAGTGATGCTGTCACGCCCGGCCATTTCTTCACTATAGCCAAGGGCTGTTTTAACGAGGAGCGGATTTAACCGAAGCGGGGCAACATCGTGAGCAGAGCGATATTCATTGATCATCGCCAATGCCTCCATGGGCTCCAAGCGAGATTTTTGCTCCGGTGACACCGCAATCGTCCACACAATTTCGCTTGCGGCGCGTTCATGGGCCAACACATTCGCCCCAAAGGCGAAAATCACAAATATAAAACTAAAAATCAAGCGCAACACAGGCAAAAACCCTCACCTTCAAGCAGCCTCCATGATGGAACAGCAACCGCAAAAGGCAAGGGTTTTTGAAGTTTAAGATTAACGCTGGTCGATGGCCTTCACTTCGCGTTGGGCAGGTCCTGTATAATTGGATAGCGGGCGAATGAGCTTATTGTCTTCCAATTGCTCTTTGATATGCGCGGTCCAGCCGGTAATGCGCGACATTACAAAAATCGGTGTGAACATGGGGATTTCAAAACCCATCAAATAATAGGCCGGGCCCGCCGGGAAATCGAGATTGGGATAAATCCCTTTTTCTGAAACCATGGTCTCGTCGAGAATGCGCGACATTTCCCAATATTTGCGGGCCTCTTCCGTATCGAGAATATCGACCATTTTTTTGTAAGCCTCGGTCATGGTTGGCACGCGGCTATCCCCGGATCGATAAACCCGATGGCCAAAGCCCATAATTTTTTTCTTGGTGGCAAGCGCATCCAGCATCCAGGCTTTGGCGTTTTCAGCCGTGCCAACTTCTTGCAGCATATGCATGACGGCCTCATTGGCGCCCCCATGAAGCGGGCCTTTCAGCGATCCGATAGCGCCGGTTACCGCAGAATAAATACCCGACAGAGAAGAGGCAATTACCCGGCCCGTAAAGGTCGAGGCATTAAAGGAATGTTCTGCATAGAGCGTCATGGAAATATCAAAACATTTGACAACTTCCGGCGCCGGCACTTTACCAAAACACATGTGAAAGAAATTTTCTGAAAACCTAAGCGAATTATCCGGTGCGATTGGCTCCAACCCATTGCGCAGGCGGTAATCGGTGGCAACAATTTGCGGGATTTTTGCAAAAAGGCTGATCGAGCGCTCATAAAGCCTATCGGTCGCGTGATCCTCGATATCACCATCTTCAAGGCCGAGAAAAGAAACCGCCGTGCGCAGGGTCGCCATGGGGTGCGCCTGTTTTGGGAAACGTTTCATCACCGCCAGCAAATCATCAGACAGGCCGCGCTCGGCTTTTTCCTGTTGTTCAAATTCTGCCAATTGCGCTTTATTGGGCAATTCTCCATTCCAGATTAAATAAGCCACTTCTTCAAACCGGCATTGACTGGCAAGGTCCTGCACCGCATAGCCGCGATAGGTGAGAGAATTGGTTTCCGGCATTACTTTGGAAACAGCCGTATCATCGGTAACTACACCCGCAAGACCATATTTAATATCTGTCATTATTATTCTCCTTGTTTGAATTTTTTATTTTTTTGAGTAGGCCTGTTCAATTTTTGCGATGCGAATTTCATAATGCTTATACCAATCGCTTTTGCCTTTGGCCTGCGCCGCTTTATGTTCACTGTTTTCGCGCCAGTTTTTAATGCTCGCCAGATCCTGCCAATAGGAAATGGTGATAGCAAAGCCGCTTTCATCCCCAATGCTTTCCACCCCGAGATAGCCGGGCATTTGCTTGGCCAATTCCATCATTTTGCTCGCCATCGCTTCATAACCTTCAAGATTATCCCCGCGCTGACTGGTGAAGATCACCGCATAATGGGAGGTTAGATTGGCAGGGGCGAATTTGGTCATTATTCCATCGGCGTATCGCCAACCTCGAAGTTAAACAGCGATTGATCGAATTTATTATAGTCCTCATAGCGCAACAGATCATAAAGGTCTTTGCGGTGCTGCATTTCATCCAGCACGCCGTTCTGGTCGCCATCGCGCAATATGGCATCAAGCCCGCGTTCGGCAGCGCCCATGGCAAGGCGCAAAGTGGTGACCGGATAGATCACCACATTAAAGCCAAGATTTTCCAACTCTTTTTTATTCAAGAGCCGCGATTTACCAAATTCGGTCATATTGGCGAGGATCGGCACATCCAGCGCTTCGCGCACTGCTTCAAATTCTTTTTCCGATTTCATGGCTTCGGGGAAAATCATATCCGCCCCGGCATCCACATAGGCTTTCATCCGGTCAATGGATTTATCGAGGCCTTCAATGGCCCGAGCATCAGACCGCGCGATGAGAACAAAATTTTGATCGAGCTTACCATCAGCCGCAGCGCGAATACGTTGAACCATGGTATGCTGGTCAACAATTTCCTTACCATCCAAATGGCCGCAGCGTTTGGGCATGACTTGATCTTCAATGTGACACCCGGCAAGCCCCGCCTCTTCCATCAACCGCACTGTGCGCGCCGCCGACATGGGCTCGCCAAAGCCGGTATCAATATCAATAAAGGCCGGCAG
>WFQB01000217.1 GCA_015487305.1 Parvularculaceae bacterium
GCCTTCGATGCCATAGGCCCAATGTAATCCGGTGTTGAACCATTGCGGGGAATTGGGTGCGGCCATCTGGCTGACCAGCATGAAGCGCATTTCGTCATAATAGTTTTTGGCATCCTGTTCACTGGAAAAGTAACCGCCTTTCCAGCCCCACCAGGCCCAGGCTCCGGCCATGCGATCAAATACCGCCGTGGCATCATTTTCGCCTGTCAGGCGCTCATTTTCCGGTAATTTGGCAAGGGCGTCTTCATCAGCGATCCGGCGCGCTAGAAAGGAGGGGGTATCCGGCTCGTCCACATATTTCAGGGCTTTGGGAATGCCCGCTTTGCGGCAATATTTTTGCGCAAGAATATCCACCGCCGTCTGGCTCCAGCCTTCGGGCACAGTGAGATGCAAGATCTGCTCTTTCATGTCCGAGCGGGCCTTTACATGACTGGTCGCTTCAATAAAGGCGATGTCGTCATAGGGACCGATTTTGTCGGCGGTGAAATAGCGGGTAATTTTCATAATTTAATATCCACTGCTAGGCGGTTACACGGGGTGACGGTTATAGTGATGAACGGGCGTGACAAGCACTCTAACGGGTTGGAGCGTTGGAGTGTCCTCGCAACCCGCTATTTCGTTCACAACCCCATATATGGTATCGTTTGAAACTATATTCTACCATAATTTGTGGTTTTGGGCAAAAAAGTGTTATTTGTTACGGCAAGTTCCGGCATGCTTGCCAAAAGGTCAGAAATAAGAAGGCATTAGCGGGCTTGTCCCGCTGGACTTTTCATGGCGAGACAGGCCATATTCCCGCCGCAAGGATAAGGTGTATACTGCCGCATAGAAATGGAGAATCACATGCTGGGACGAATTTTCGTCTGGTGGGATAGCGCGACCTGGGGAACTTTGTTCACCCTGATGCGCCGCAAAGCCAAGCTCATCGGTACTGATGAGCAGGGCAATCGTTATTTTGAAGAAACCGGCAAGCCGAGCTTTGCCGATGGCCGCTATCGCCGTTGGGTGGTGTATCATGGGGTGGCTGAAGCGTCCCGCGTGCCGCCAGACTGGCATGGCTGGCTGCATCATACTTTTGCCAGCCCGCCGGAAAAAGGGCGGCTGCCGCGCCAGAAATTTGAAAAAGACCATCTGCCCAATATGACTGGCACACCGCTGGCTTATCATCCCAAAGGGTCATTGTATAAAACTGCCCATGGGGTGGATGAAGGGAAGGATTATCAGCCATGGTCACCTGAGGCGTCGCCAGAGGCAGATAATAAAATATCGCAAGTTTAAGGAGTTTGGCCAAATGCGCCGTCTTGTTGTTCCTACCGTTGTCATGATTGCTACGACCAGCCTGTTTGCGCTGTCAGTTGCGGGCGCGCAAACGGGGAACTCGACAAGAGATGGTCAGAAATATGGCTGGACCGTACAAGTAGAACCTGTCAGCGCCGAAGATCTGGATCGCCCGTTAAATGAGTTGGAGCGTTTATCGCAATCCAGCACCGGGGCCGGGTTTGTGGCTGCCATTTATAATGTTGTTTCGGATAATCCTTTATTGCCGGTATCGGTAACCTTGCGAGCGCTGGATAAAATCACTGCTCAGTATACGGATTTAACTATTGATATAGGTAAGGTGCGGGATTTCGGGAAATTACGCATATTGCCGCGCACTTGTTCCAAACGCCCACCGGAAGAAGTGCCGGAAACCTCTGCCTTTTTAGAGATCATTGACCTTGATGCCTTGGAGCGCCTTGAAAAGGCGGAAGCTGAAGCTTTGGCTGAGCAATCAGCATTGGAAGCGGCAGATTCTGAGGTGGTGAGGGCTGTTGATGGCGAGGTGACGCCCGTTGTTGAGGAAACCGTTGAGGAAATAGTCGAGGAAACAAGTCAGGACGTTTCGGAAACAGAAAATGCTACAGGCATTGAGACGCCGGAAGAGTTTACCAAAGTGCCGGCAATATTTCGTGGCTGGATGTTTGCCTCCAGTCCCGCGCTCAATCCTGTTGACCATCCGGTCTATGATGTCTGGGTGATTGACTGCAAAATGGTCGAGCCGTCGCAATGAAGCGGTAGGCGGTAGAAATCGCTGTCCACGGCAAGCGCTTTTTCCAATATTTTCTGATAGCTGGTTTTGTCAATTTCCACAGCGCCAAGTGAGGCGAGGTGATCGGTGATGAATTGCGTATCGAGCAATTGATAGCCGCCTGTTTTCAGCCGCGCCACCAGATAGGCAAGCGCTAGCTTGCTGGTATTGGATACCCGGGAAAACATGCTTTCGCCAAAAAAAGCGCCGCCAATGGAGACCCCGTAAAGACCGCCAACCATAGTCTCCTCCAGCCACACCTCGATGGAATGGGCGTGACCATGTTCGTGCAATTGGCAATAAACTTCGACAATCTGATCATTGATCCAACTGTCATCGCGGGTTGAGGAGACGGCCCGACAGTCTTCCATAGTAGCGCGAAAAGCTTTGTTTATGGTGACGGTATAAGAATGGTTACGGAGCAGGCGACGCATGGATTTTGACAGATAAAAATTATCGAGCGGTAATATGCCGCGATATTTCGGTAGCACCCAGAACACATCTTCGCTATCGCGGCTATCGGCCATGGGAAAATAGCCAAGGCGATAGGCCTTGAGGACATCCTCAGATGTGACGCTGGATAGACTAATGCCACGCATGGTCCCAGCATGAACCTATTTAGCTATCAGGGTCTATTAAATATTGTTCAAATTTTATTGAGGCAGGCGTGCAGGGGCGTAGAAAGAGGGCTTTGCTATTTTTGTTTTTCCAGCCATTTCTCCAGCCAATGAATATTATAATCGCCCTTTACAAAATCCGGCTCATTCAACAATCGCTCAAATAAGGGCACTGTGGTGGAAATGCCGGTAATCACGGTCTCTGATAAGGCCCGGCGCAGGCGCTCAAGGCATAATTCACGATTATCCCCAAATACGATCAGCTTACCAATCATGGAATCATAATGGGGTGGGATCGTGTAGCCCGCATAAACTGCAGAATCGAACCGCACACCGGGGCCGCCGGGGGCGTGAAACTCGACCACCTTGCCCGGTGAGGGTTGGAAGTGGATCGGGTCTTCAGCATTGATGCGACATTCTATGGAGTGACCGCGAAAAATGATGTCTTTTTGTTGAATGGAAAGCTTATTGCCAGCGGCGATATTAATTTGCTCGCGCACCAGATCGATATTTGTCACCTGTTCGGTAATCGGATGTTCAACCTGCAGGCGGGTATTCATTTCAATGAAATAAAATTCGCCATTTTCATACAGATATTCAACGGTGCCAACACCGAGGAAACCCAGTTTTTCAATTGCTTTTCTGGTGGTCTCGCCGATGCGTTCGCGCTCTTTTTGTGTCAGAGCAGGCGATAAAGCTTCTTCCAAGACTTTTTGGTGACGCCGTTGCAAAGAGCAATCGCGCTCACCCAGATGAATAACATTACCAAAACTGTCTGCGGCAATTTGAATTTCAATATGGC
>WFQB01000218.1 GCA_015487305.1 Parvularculaceae bacterium
AGGAAGCCTATGGGCCGCCGTCAAAATCAATTCGGTAAAGCCCGGCAAGGGCGGCGCCTATGCGCAGGTTGAATTAAAAAATCTGGTTGATGGCCGCAAGCTGAATGAGCGCTTTCGCGCCTCGGAAACGGTTGAGCGGGTGCGTCTGGAACAAAAGGATCACAGCTTTCTCTATGAAGAAGGCGACATGCTGGTCTTTATGGATTCCGAAACCTATGAGCAAAATTATATCGCCAAGGATTTAATCGGCGATCGCGCCGTATTTTTGCAAGACGGTATGAAAGTGATTGTGGAAAGCCATGAAGGCAAAGCGCTCGGCGTAAAATTGCCCGAACAGGTGACATTGGAAGTTGTCGAAACCGAACCCACGGTTAAGGGCCAAACCGCCGCCTCATCCTATAAGCCTGCCATGATGGATAATGGCGCAAGGGTGATGGTGCCACCTTTTATCGGCGTCGGCGAGAAAATCATCGTCAACACCGAAACCATCGAATATGTCCGCCGCGCTGACTAAAACGAGACGCTAGGGCAAAACAGCACGCCTGTTCACCACCATAATGAAAATAGCCAGCGCCCAGCTCACACTGGCAGAGTAAAATAAGGCCGGGGAGAATTGGGTTGGTATATCACCATCCCATTCCACCGGCGTTTCTATGCCCAATGGCGTAAAGAGGTGAAAAATAATCGCCCCGCTCATCACCCCAAAAGCGACAAATGCCCCGAAGAATTGCGATTTTCGGATCAGGCTTTTAGCCCCGATCAGCAGTAATAAGACAGGCAGGCCAATTAACAAAATGGCGCTTAGCAATTCCGCCAAGCCGATAATCCACGGACCGGCCGGATAAAAAAGCCCAATCCCGGACCACTCCCTTAAGGTTGTAAAAATATGCTCCGGTGTCTGATGACCGGCGAATTTAAAGCGCAGGGAATCAATAAAAATCGCTGCAATAAAAAGCCCCCCACCCCAAACACTAGCCGCTCTTACAAATTTCATTGAAGCTCTCCCATTTTGATTGCAAAACTATTAACCACAGCCCGTCCCTTAAGGCCTCATAACATTGCATCAAATTGCCGTGAGATGATGCAGCCACCCATAGACAATAGAACTTTACCATAAAGATAGTTGAACCTATCTCTGGGCGCTCTACTGTCTGCCAAACATATCGGGGGGCAATTCAATTTAGAGGGCTGGGGACAACAGCAATGCAATATACTATCAACAGACAAAACCCTGACCAAAAAGGGCGGGCCATCCTGCCTCTGGCCTTGGGTTTTGGCCTGCTATTTTCCGCGCCACTAAGCGCGCAAGAAACCGCCATTGGCGATTATTCCACTTTCATCCCTACGGCCAATGCCCTTTATATCGACAAATCCGAAGCCCCCAAAATTGACGGCAAGCTTGATGATGCTGTCTGGCAAAGAACCAACGCCATCACCGCCTTTACGCAAGTGCAGCCCAATGAAGGGGCCGCCCCCAGCGAGCCGATAAGTGCCTATATCGTCTATGATGACGAGAATATTTATTTCGGCGTCTATCTCTATGACAGCAAGGCCGAAGAGATTCGCACCGAAACCTTACGCCGGGATCCGGGCATAGATTTCAATGACGGCCTGCGCATCGTCCTTGATCCGTTCCAAACCGGGCGTGATTCCTATTATTTCGGAATCAATACCGGCGGTGCCCGCCTTGATGGCCTTAGCGAAAATAATCGCTCCTTTGTGCAAAGCTGGGATACGATATGGAACGCCAAGACCTCCATTCAAGATGACGGCTGGATTGCCGAGGTCGCTATTCCCTTTCGCTCCATCGGCTATGAGCCGGGCAAGGATGATTGGAGCATCAATCTCGTGCGCACCCATCGGCGCACCAATGAGTTGGTGCGCTGGTCCAATATTGACCGCACCAAAAACAATATTGATGTCTCGGAAATCGGCACCCTTACCGGCATGGGCAAAAACATCACCAAAGATCGTGGCCTTGAAGCACAAATTTACGGCACAGCTGTTGCCTCGTATGACTGGGAGATCGGCCAGAACGAAACCCATATCGACCCCAGCGCCAATTTTTATTACCGCTTCACCCCGGCGCTCACCGGCACCTTAACCTTCAATACCGATTTTTCTGACACTCCCCTCGATAGCCGTCAGGTCAACACCGGACGCTTTTCTCTATTCTTTCCCGAAACCCGCGATTTCTTTTTACAAGATAGCGCTGTGTTTTCCGTCGCCAATCGGGTATTTCGCAGTCCCAATGGGCGACCCTTCTTTTCGCGCCGCATCGGCCTTGTGGGCGGCGAACAAGCAGACCTTCAGGCCGGTGCCAAATTAAGTGGCCGCATTGGTGAGACCTCTATCGGCGCCCTGCTCACCAAAACCGGCGATACTTCGCTCTATGAAGGCCAAACCCTTGGGGTCTTGCGGGCAACCCGTCCGATCTTTGGCGATGTTCAGGCTGGCGTCATCATCACCGCCGGGGATCCAACAGGACAAAGTAATAATTTCGTCACCGGCATTGATTTTGACTATCAGAAAAACAATGTCGGCAAGCTTGCCGGAACCATCGCTCTCGCCGCTGTTGCCATCCGCTCTGACAATGATGGCGTTATTGGAAATTTTCTTGGTGGCTCTGCCAGCTACCGCAATGATAAATGGCGGCTGGGGTTTCGCTTTAGTGATATTGATGACAAATATGATCCCGCCCTCGGCTTTTTAAGTCGCCGGGGGATTCGGCGCATCAACCCTTCCATTGGCCGAACCTGGCGGCCAAAAGACAGCATCATTGATGGTATCTCAACCGGGTTTTATTATTCCAAATCAACCGATCGCCAAGGCACGACTTTTAGCGATGGCTTTGGCGGCTGGGGTAATATCTCAACCAAAACCGGTTATCGCATGGGCGGCGGCTGGAATTATGGTGAGGAATTTATCGACACGGACTTTTCCCTCGCTGGTCAAATACCGGTCACCGCTGGCATTTACGATGATCGCAACATCTCCATAAATCTTTCCACCCCTGAAAACCGCAAGCTCTCCACCGAGTTTGGTTTTGGTCTTGCAAAAACCCTGGGCGGAAACAGGAATTCTTACAACACAAGCATCACATGGCAGCCCAATCAATATCTTGAACTGGGGGCAGACTATTCCTACTCAAAATTCGACTTGCCCGGCGGAAATCTTGATATTCACATCGCCAGCGCCAATAGCGTTATCAATATGAGCGCAATCATGTCGGTGGATACCGAATGGCAATATGACAATATTTCACAAGATTTTTCATGGTTCAGCCGCTTTCGCTGGGAACCAACCCCCTATCGCGAAGTGTTCATTTCTTTTGGCCATAGCGCCGAGATTGATCCCGATAGAATTGGCGAAAACTTCCGTTCAAAAGGCACATCACTAAGCTTTCGCATCGGACAAACCATGAGAATATAAAAACGGCCCGCAAAATTTTTGCGAGCCGTCCAATCAGGAAATTCTAAAATCCCTTAATAGCGATAGCTGTCAGACTTGAACGGCCCTTGCTGCGGAACCCCGATATAGTCAGCCTGCTCTTTGCTCAATTGTGATAATTGCGCACCCACTTTTGCCAAATGTAAAGCGGCCACTTTTTCATCCAAATGCTTTGGCAGCACATAGACCTTGTTTTCATATTTATCGCCTTGGGTCCAAAGCTCAATCTGCGCCAAAGTTTGGTTAGTAAAGCTTGCCGACATAACAAAAGACGGGTGACCGGTGGCATTGCCCAAATTCACAAGGCGCCCTTCCGACAAAAGAATAATCGATTTCTCATCGGGAAATTCAATCATATCAACTTGCGGCTTGATATTGGTCCATTTGTAATTTTTCAGACCCTCCACCTGAATTTCATTATCAAAATGACCAATATTACAAACAATCGCCATATGCTTCATTGCCCGCATATGATCGACCGTAATAATATCTTTGTTACCGGTTGTGGTGACAAAAATATCCGCCCGTTTAACAGCGTCTTCCATGGTTACAACTTCAAAACCATCCATGGCCGCCTGCAGCGCGCAAATCGGATCAATTTCAGTGACCAGAACCCGCGCCCCTGCGCCAGCCAAAGACTGGGCAGAACCTTTGCCCACATCCCCATACCCGGCAACGCAGGCCAGCTTGCCCGCCATCATGGTGTCCGTGCCACGACGAATGGCATCAACCAGAGATTCCTTACAGCCATATTTATTGTCAAATTTTGACTTGGTAACACTGTCATTCACATTGATGGCAGAAAAAGGCAGCGTGCCTGCTTTTTCCCGTTGATAAAGCCGCATCACACCGGTTGTTGTTTCTTCGGTCACACCTTGAATATTAGCCTTCACCTTGGAATACCAGCCAGGGTTTTTCGCCAAACGCGCCTTGATGGTTTTGAACAAAAACTCTTCTTCTTCACTTTCCGGATTGGCGATAACCGAAGGGTCCTTTTCGGCATCCGCCCCAAGCAGAACCAGCAAGGTTGCGTCACCACCATCATCCAAAATCATATTAGCCGTTTCACCACCCGGCCATTCAAAAATTTTGTCGCAATAGTTCCAATATTCCTCAAGACTTTCCCCCTTAATAGCAAAAACCGGTGTGCCATTGGCAGCAATCGCGGCGGCGGCATGATCTTGGGTTGAATAAATATTACAGCTTGCCCAGCGCACATCTGCGCCCAAAGCTTCCAATGTCTGAATCAGCACCGCCGTCTGAATGGTCATATGCAAAGAGCCAGCAATTCGTGCGCCCTTAAGCGGCTGCTTATCGCCATATTCCTCGCGGGTCGCCATCAGCCCCGGCATTTCAGTTTCGGCAATTTTAATCTCTTTATTGCCAAACTCTGCAAGAGCAATATCGGCAACAATATAATCTTTTTCCTCGGCCATAGCGGTTTAAATCCTTGATAATAAGCTAGCTGGAAACACCCCCTTAAGGGTATTTTCGTGGCTTATATCAGCACTGTTGGGAATGTCCATGCCCGGCAAAGCAAGGCCAGCAAATTGCAAGCCCACCGCTTCACAAAGGCTCTTTTAAAAGACAGCAATGAGGCGGCCATAATCCGCCTATATCAGGGGCTTAGCCAGCCCGGGCCCGATCCAGCCGGGCCAAAATTTCCTGCGCCGTCTCATCTTTCCTGACCGGGTCAGCGCCCGTATCATCTGGCGTTTCTGAGGCTGGGGCAGCCAAATCAATACCGGCCAAACCTTGCGCAAACCGATCGCCAATTTCTTCAATCGCATATTGCAATTCATCAACCCGCCGGGCTTGAAAAAACAAATAGCCCTGTACCAGATCACAACCAAGGCGGCGCAAAGTTTCAAGCTGCGCATGGTTTTCTACCCCCTCAGCGGTCACCGTCAATCCGAGTCCTTTACACATGCCCACCAGTGAACGAACAATCGCCGCATCGCGCATATCAGAGTTTAATTCGCGAACAAAGGATTTATCAATTTTAACTCCATTGATAGGCAACATTTTCAAATGAGTCAGCGAAGAATAGCCAGTGCCAAAGTCATCCATCACAATCGAGATGCCAAGATCAAAAGCGCGCTGAATGGCGTTTAACGCTTTGTCAGAGCCGCGCTCCAAAACCGATTGCTCGGTAATTTCGATTTGCAATTGATCCGGCGTAAAAATTTTACGCGTCAACAGGCTTTCAACCTGATCAATCGGCGTTTGCGCCCGTAATTGCGCTGGGGAAAGATTAAGCGAAATTCTTTTCATGCTCGGCACACAGGCAAATAATTTCTGGCCCTGCGCTTCCAGCGAATCAAATAAATGCTCTCCCAATTCATCCATTAGGCCAACAGTTTCAGCCACCGCCAGCAACTCTTCTGTCGTAGAATGTATGGGATGGCTCGATTCAACCCGCATCAAGGCCTCAGCGCCTGTCACCTTGCCGCTTTTGGTGTTAATAATGGGCTGGAAATGATAGCAAATGGCCTTGTCGCGCAAAGCAGCGCGCAATTCCTGCTCCACAGATAATTTGCGAATGGCTTCTGCCTGCAAATCATCAGAACAAACCCGATACTGTCTCTTATACAC
>WFQB01000219.1 GCA_015487305.1 Parvularculaceae bacterium
GCAACAGGGCTTCGCCGAACAATCCGAGACGTTCAAAATCGGGAACAATCTCGCATCCCATATTGAGGCACTGGAGAAACAAATGCACCAGGCGGCAGGCAATCTCGAATTTGAAGAAGCCGCCCGCCTACGCGACGAAATAAAAGCCCTTCAGGCCCGGGAATTAGGCCTTTAGCCGACCCCACTTGTCTCAATGGTATAATAGCCCCTTGACCCCCTTTTGGAACATCAATAGAACATACATGCTTTGTTCACGATATATCACCGCCCCGTATCCCCCTCAAAGGCGCGGGCAGGGCGGCAGAAGGGATCGATCTCATGCTTACGGCAAAACAGCGCGAATTACTGGTTTTCATCCATCAGCGGATCAAGGAGAGCGGGGTTTCCCCCTCTTTTGACGAAATGAAGGATGCCCTTGATCTCAAATCAAAGTCCGGCATTCACCGCCTGATTACCGCCCTTGAGGAGCGCGGCTTTCTGCGCCGCCTGCCGCACCGGGCGCGAGCACTGGAAATCCTGAAACTGCCCGATGATCTGGTGCGCTCTGACGCGCTCTTGGCCAAACGCGGCTTCCAGCCAACCATTGTCGGTGGCACTTCCGGCGGCGATGGCGATATGCCACCCCCCGGCCCGGCTGTCACCGAAGTTTCGGTTTTGGGTCGCATTGCTGCCGGTACCCCCATTGCGGCAATCCAGCACGAGCAGGACCGCTTTGCCGTGCCCTCCACCATGCTGCGCGCCGGCGAGCATTTCGCCCTTGAAGTCCAAGGCGATTCGATGATCGATGCCGGTATCCAAGACGGTGATGTGGTCATCATCCAGCGCTGCGATGATGCCCCGTCTGGAGAAATTGTTGTTGCTCTCGTCGACGAAGAAGAAGCAACCCTGAAACGGATCCGCAAAAAGGGCAATTCCATCGCCCTCGAAGCCGCCAACCCCGCCTATGAAACCAGAATTTTCGGCCCCAACCGCGTACAGGTCCAGGGCCGACTAATAGGACTAATGCGACAATATTAAGCGGGCAGTTTACTGGGAATAGGAAGTAGCGAAAAAAGAAGAAACGCTTCCACTCCCCTCTCCCGATAGCGGGAGAGGGGTCGGGGGTGAGGGCAGCAAAACTTCAAAAAGAAATAAAGCTCCTTAACGAGATAAATCCGCCCTCATCCCTGTCCCTTCTCCCGCGATCCGGGAGAAGGGAACGCAAATCGATAAAAAGAACCCAAACCTCAACAGGAATTCCTCCCCTGCTAAACGGGGAAAGAAAAACCGTAAGCGCCCCTCTTACGCAAGCGAAAAAATTCCCAAGCGTTTAAAAAAAACTACCCCCCACCACCAGTCCAAGGCCGCGCCCCCCGCCATTGTCGATTATCCCGCCATTCAAACCTTATTTGCCCCGCACCGTTTTTACGCACCAGCAAAACAGAAGCCCCCCTCGCTTTTGCGTCCAATGGCGAAATCACTTCAACCCGGCACGACAAACGCAAAGATTGTTCAATCGCCACCAGTGACAAAATCAAATCCGTATCCCTGTCACAAGCCTGCCCCAAAGCCGCAGCATCACTAATCACCGCCAGACGCACACCATGACGGCTTGTCACCCGACACAATGAAGACGACAAACACGGCCCAAGCAGACCCTTCTTCTCCCCAAAACGCGGAGTTTCAATAATCACCTGATTATGCCCCGCCGCCCGCAGCCAGTTTTGCACCGCAAAGCGCTTGGACCGCCGCGACCACAACGCAAAGCGCTCGCCTTGCGATGTCTCCACCCGGACAGCAAAGTTTTTCATATCCTCGCTGAGATAAATCTCCGCCTCTGGCCCGCGCCACAAAAATACCGCCAGCACAATCATCCCCAGCCCGAGCCACTGAACAACACTGCGATGAATAACCAACACCAGCGCTCCAAATGCCACCAGCAATAAAGCCCTAACAGACATGGCCGGCAATATTTTAACCGCGCCATCAAGCCCTGCCACATAATGGCTGATCGCCAAAATTTGCTCTATACCCAGCGCCATACCGCGCCACGCATATATATCAAAGCCCAAAGGATAAAGCGCCAAGCCGATCACCGCCAAGGGCATGATAAATAAAATCACCAATGGCATGGCCAGAAGATTGCCCAGCAAGCCAAAAACCGCAATGCGATTAAAATGAAAAAGTGCAAAAGGCGCTGTCGCTAAACCCGCCAGAAAACTGGTCACCCCAATGCCAAGAACAAAACCACCCGCCCGCGAAAACACGCCTTTACGCGCCGACAATAATCGCTCCTGCCTCTGGCGCCAATATTCATAAACACCAATTAAAACCGTCACCGCCGCAAACGACATTTGAAACCCCGACTGGAACAGAGCTTCCGGCGATAAAATCAAAATCAGAAAAGCCGCCACCGCCACCAGCCGCAAGGACAAAACCCGCCGATCCAACAGCACCGCCCCAAACACCAGCGCCGACATCAAAAACGCCCGCCGCGCCGACCATGGCGCCCCCGATAATAAAAGATAAGCAAACCCCGCAAGCAATGCTGCTATCGCCGCCCATTTCTTAATCGGGTAGCGCGTGGCTACCCCCCCATGCAAAGCCAGCAAAGCGCGAAACGCGAAAAAAACAAATCCCGCAATCAACCCCATATGCAGGCCGGAAATCGCCAGCAAATGCGCAAGACCGGAATCGCGCAAAGCCTGCTGCGCATCTGGCGGAATTTCCGTACGCCGCCCGGTCACCAAGGCCGCTGCTATCGCCCCGGCTTCTATTTTTCGCGGCGAAGCCTGCCGAATACGCGCCGCCAGCTTTGTCCGCAAATTCTGCAAATGGAAAAACAACCCGCCGCTCTGCTCACTCCAGCGAGCCGTTGGCGCGCCAACCCCATAACCTGTAGCGCCAATCCCCTCAAAATAAAGCTGGCGCGCATAATCATAAGCCCCCGGATGAGTCGGCGGCGGCAATGGCGTTAAAATGCTACGTATACGGATAGTCATGCCCGGCTCAATATTGAAATAACTCCCCCGCCAGGTCAGCCGCACGCGTTTTGGCATCTCCTCCTCAGCAAGACCGGAAACTTCACTGACATCAATCGTCAGGCGAATATCCGATTGGCGATATTCAATATCACGCACAATGCCGCTCACCGTAACCATCGGCGTTTCCTGCGTGATAATATTTTGATGAAGCGAAACAGTGCGCAGCGTCGCCGCAGCAAACCCGACCGCAATGACAAAAACCCCCAGCAACAAACCAGCACCAAGCCGCCGCCAGACAGGGACCGCTACCATCATCCGGTTTTGCCAAAAACGCTCCACCCCCACACAC
>WFQB01000220.1 GCA_015487305.1 Parvularculaceae bacterium
GCTTTAGGTTCGCAGAAGTGTGAATTTCACAGTGAAACAGGCAGAAATGGCAGACGGCATGACACAAAGATCATCAGAGGGGGCGGCGCTTTTACTGGCGCAGCGTCTGGTCATTGCCATTCCAACCCTGAACGAGGCTGCGCATATCACCGACTGCCTCGACAGCCTGCGTCAGGGCGTTTCCCCGGAAATTTTTGCTGCCATGGAAATCATCATTGCTGATGGCGGCTCCAAGGATAATACCCGTAAGATTGTTGAAGATTACAGCGCCGCGCACCCAAATGTGCGGTGGATAGATAATCCGGAAAAGTTCCAATCGGCGGGCGTTAATCATGCGGCGCAAGCAGCAGCAAACACACGCGATATTCTCCTGCGCTGTGATGCCCATGCGGTCTACCCCCAAGGGTTTATTCTAAAGGCCTTAACAAGTTGGGCTGAGCGCGAAGCCGATAGTGTGGTCTTTCCCATGGATGCCGAGGGGCAGGGCTGTTTTCAAAAAGCCAATGCCTGGATTGTTGATACGAAGCTTGGCTCCGGCGGTTCGGCCCATCGCGGCGGCCATCAATCGGGCTATGTGGATCATGGCCATCACGGGGTGTTTGATAAAAACCGCTTTCTGGCGCTTGGTGGTTATGATGCCAGTTTCAGCCATAATGAAGACGCCGAATTTGATGCAAGACTGCGCCAAGATGGCGGCAAGATCTGGCTTGATGCGGATATTCGCATTGGCTATTTCCCCCGCAGCAATCCGGTAAGCCTGTGGCGGCAATATTTTGGCTATGGCAAGGGCCGCGCCCGTAATGTTCTTAAAAACCGTGAAACCCCGCGCCTGCGGCAAATGATTCCGGTTGTGAATATTTTTGCACTGGCGGGGAGTTTTTTGCTGAGCCCCTTGCATCCGGTATTTCTTTTCTGGCCTGCGCTTTATGCTGGCCTTCTTGTCGGGGCGAGCTTGTGGATGGCAGTAAAACATAAATCTCTTTGTGGTCTCTGGTCTGGTGTGGCTCTTGCAGATATGCATCTAGCCTGGGGGCTCGGGTTTATTTCCGGAATATTTCAATTCATTTTTTCTGGCACTAAGCCAGCACGACAGGGGCGCGGTTAATGCGAATAGGTTTTTTTGGTCATGATGCCCATGATGCGGCAATAGCAAAGCGGGTGCGCGGCTTTAAGCGCGACGGCCACGAGGTGCAGGGCTTCATGATGCGTCGGGGGCCGGATGCGCCCCATGAATGGGACAATATTGATCTCGGCCTTAGCCATGATGGCCGATTATGGCATCGCTATAAAATGGTGCGCCGGGCTGTGCGGCAGTTGAAGAAATCCCCAGAGGCGCTCGAGGCCTGTGATTTAATCTATGCCCGCAATCCCGACATGCTGCTTTGCGCTGTCAGCACATTGCAGGGCCTGAACATGGAAAAGCCGATTATCTATGAATGTCTTGATGTTCATAAACTTTTGGCGCGAGATGATTTTCGCGCCTTTTGTGCCCGTCAGGTAGAGCGCCGCCTGATGAAAAAGACAGCTTTGACGGTTATTTCCTCGCCTGCTTTTTATGATAATTATTTTGCCAGACATCATAAAGGCATGAACCATTTTTTGTTGGAAAACCGCCTTATCAATCCTGAAATTTTGCCTGCACCAATCAAGACGCCACCATCCTCGCTTTTGCGTATTGGCTGGTTTGGTATGTTGCGCTGTGCCCGGTCGCTATCCCTGCTGAAGCAAATTGCTGAACAATTTCCCGGTCAGGTCGAGATTATCATTCATGGTAAAATTTCAAAACATGCGGTGGGCGATCTCGAAGGGAAGATTAAATCCCTCGCCAATATCAATTATCATGGCTCCTATAAGGCCCCTGACGATTTGGCAAAAATTTATGGCTCGGTGGATGTGGTCTGGGCGGGTGATTTCTCTCAAGCGGGTCTTAATTCCAAATGGCTATTGCCCAATCGCATTTATGAAGGGGGCTTTTACGCCACCCCGCCTATCGCGCCGACGGCATGCCAGACGGGCAAATGGGTGAGTGAACGCGAGATAGGCTTTACCCTGCCGGAAGCTTTGGAGATGAGTTTTCCACTTCTGGTGCAACAATTGCTTGAAAACCGCGCTGTGATAGAAGAAAAATCCCAGCGCCTTGCAGCGCTTGATCGTGATGTCTTTATCGAGCCCAAAGGCGCGCTTGATGAAATCCTGCGCCAAGCCTTAGAGAACCATCAACAGGGGCGATGATGAGCAAAGAGACCGTCAGTGTTTGTATTGCCACCTATCGCCGCCCCAGCCTGCGCGAGTGCCTCGCGTCTATCGCCGAGCAAAAACTGCCAGACAATATCCAATTACAAATCATCATTGCCGATAATGATATTGTACCATCGGCGCAGGTTTTGGTGGCCGAAGCGGCGGTCAATTTTAACCTGCCGATCATTTATCTCCACGCCCCGGCCAATAATATCTCGCTGGCGCGCAATGCCGGACTTGATGCAGCACAAGGGGAGTGGGTTGCGTTTATTGATGATGATGAAATTGCGCAGCCCGATTGGTTGGCGGCATTGCTAAGCAAAGCCAAAACCGAAAAGGCGGACGCGGTATTTGGTCCGGCGCTGGCGGTCTACCCTGAAACCGCCCCGAACTGGATGCAGGATTTGCGGATCCATGACAATATCCCAAAATCCCGTGGTGGGGTCGTGCAAACCGGCCATTGTTGCAATGGGCTGATGCGCCGCAATGTATTATCCGAAGATTTGCGATTTGATTTAAGTCTTGGCCAAAGCGGCGGCGAGGATTCTGCCTTTTTCTTTGCGCTTTTTCATCGCGGTGGAAAATTGGCGATAGCCAATGATGCGGTGGTGAAAGAAGCGGTTGCCAAAGACAGGTTAAATTTTGATTTTCTTGCCGCCCGTGCGCGCCGGGCCGGGCAAAGCTATGCTCGCCATGCGGCCAAGTCCAAACTGGCGATGATTTATATTGCCCTGCTGGCGGGGGTAAAATCCCTTTATTGCGCCTTGCGGGCAAAACTTGCTGGCAAGAGTGAGGCCGCTAAAAACTATTGGCGCTTGCGGGGTGTTTTTCACAGCGGCGCTCTATCCACATTATGGGGAGAAAAAGAGCGACAGATTTATCGCTCCTAAAGATGGGGTTTACTTAATAAGCACCCTTAGCCAGCAACACCACAGGCACCGTGCGCAACAGGATAGAAATATCCTTTTTCATGGACCACTCTTTGACATATTGGGTGTCAAAAGCGATGCGCTGTTCATAGCTTGTGTCATTGCGTCCGCTAACCTGCCACAGACCGGTAATGCCGGGGCGGGCAGCAGAATAATAAATCAGACTGCGGCCATAACGCGGTAATTCTTCAAAAGTAACCGGGCGCGGACCAATCACTGACATATCGCCGAGCAGAATATTGAAAATCTGCGGCAATTCATCAAGGCTGGTTTTGCGCAGGAATAATCCGAACTTGGTAATGCGCGGGTCTTTTTTAAGTTTCTGATGATGCGCCCATTCTTCGGCAAGGCCTGCATCATTCTTTAGGACATCGCGCAAATGCTCATCGGCGTTCACCCGCATGGTGCGAAACTTATAACAGGCAAAAGGAAGCCCGCCGCGACCGCATCGGGTATGGCGATAAAAAACCGGCCCGCCATCGCTGAGCTTGATCATCAGAGCGATAACAATAAACAAAGGCGCAAGAAAAATAAGAGCGGCAATGGCGAGGAAAAGATCAAGGCTGCGTTTAGGACCTCCGGTTAAGCCGGAGGGCACATCAGCAGGCAGAGGCAGGCCGGCAGCCGATTGTCTGGCGGCAATCTCCTCTAGGGCGGTCTGGTCTAATTCAAATGCAATCGTCATCTTAAAAATTAACCTGTTACTCTACAAATAGATGACCTTTGCTGTGCAAATGTCAGGCCAGATTGTATTTGTTGGATTAACAAACCTATGGCGCGAAAATACATGAAAATAGCAGGCTCGAGCCCTCAACCCTGCATAAACCCTTAGCAAAACCTTAATCAAAGGTTAATCGCCGGTCAAACAAAAGCGGCAAGGCTGGTTGAAAAAAGCCTGTTTCGTTCGCCATGGTAAGACTTTGCAAACCCGCATCATGGTTAATCTCTTGGCATAGCCAATCGGGAGTGAACAGATGGCCGCATTTTTAAAGCCCCTTTTTCCGGTGGGGATATTATTATTGATACTATCGGCGGCAAGCCTGTTTTTCGGTGCAGATACGCCGCTTGCGAGCTATGTGTTTAGCGGTGCCTTGCTAATGCTAACCGGTGCATGGGTAATTGCGTCTCCGCAACAAGCTGCACTTCCACAAACTCTGATTGTGCCGGTTGTGCTGCTGGCCGGCTTCATGGCGCTTGATCTCGCTTTGGGACGGATCTGGCCGGCGCTTCCTGAATATGCCAGCCTTGCGGCGGCGGGCGCGGTTTTTCTGATTGCCCGTGGCTGGTCGCGGGCAACCGATCGGGCGCTTTTATTGTGGCAATGGATCATTATTGCCATGGCTGTTCTTTGCGTATGGGCGCTGGTTGATTTTATTGTTGCGCCAGAGACGATTTTTGGCCGTGAGCGGCCTTGGCATGAAAACCGTTTGTCGATGACATTTCTGTCCGCCAATACGGCGGCTAGCTTTCTGGGCATTGGGGTATTGCTGGCTTTGTCTGAAATTTTAAAGCTGGTCATTCAAACGGGCTTTCAACGGCCCTTAATGCTGGCCGAAGAAATTATTCGCAAAGCTTTTCCGGCATTGGTTCTATTGGTCATCGGGTTTCTGGATCTCATCTTAACCGCATCCCGAGCCGGGCTAACCTTCACGCTGGTCAGCGCCGCAATTTTGATTTTGTGGGAAATAGATGCCGCAAGGCGCAAAGCGGGTGAGCGGGTCGGCAAGGGTCTTGGACAAACGCTGATTGTCATTGCAGGCATTGGCGCTGCGTCCATTATCCTGTGGGGGTTTTACGCAGAAATTTTAGGGGCGCGCACTAGCGGCCTTGCGGAAGATGCCAATAGTCGTGCTGTCATGTATCAGGCCTATGCGGGCAGTTTGCAACAAAGCCCGCTTATCGGCCATGGGCTTGGCTCATTTGCCGAAGTCAATCATCGCCTGATGACCGCAGATAATGCCAATGTGCTGGCTAGTCAGGGGGCGGCTCATAATATTGAATTGCAATGGCTAATGCAGGCGGGCATTTTCGGCACGGCGGCCATGTTCGGGGTGATGGCGGTTATTTTTGGTGCCATCTGGCAAGGCCTTTCAACCCGCAGACGGTTGCGTGGGAATTTGCGTGCCATCATTTGCGTTTCGCTTTTTATTATCCTCCATGGGCAGGTTGATTTTGCCATAGAAATTCCGGGCCTGATGTGGTGGTGGGCTTTATTGCTGGGTCTCGGCGCTGGTATAGCCGATGGCAGGGCGAGGCCGCCAAAACGTCCACACAGAAAAATTTAAAACGTTTCCAGGATAAGTGGACCCTTCGAGACGCCGCCCTCATTTTGAGCTTGTCGAAGAACGCGGCTCCTCAGGGTGAGGCGGGTTATCCGTCTCACCGCGCCAGCGCTGGCGCAGCGGGCCGACCCTTCGACTGGCTCAGGGGCGACAAATAAAGGTTCTAAAGATTTTTGGGTCGATTAACACCCGGCGCAACGGCACAAACCGCCAGCGCAATGGCTTCATTGGGGTTTTCACGACAATGACGAATGCGCCATTGCCAGGACGTGCCATAGCGTCCGATTACCGGAATTTGCCGCAAGGTTTTGGCTTGCAGGTCATCGGGCAGGGCTGGCCATATCTGGCTGGCAAAATCCGTGCGCCAAGTCATCAAGGACAAATCCCCATAGGGGGCAAGGGCATAGGATTTTTGTAAATAAGAGACTCCGGCTTTGGATAGCTGCCCGTCATCGGCAATATCAATAAAGGCAAGCCGGTTCCACGCGGCAATATTGGCGGGTTCATGATCCAGCACTTTAATACTGGCCGCTTCTGCAAGTTCGAGCATGGGTGGTGATTGCTCCATGGCTTTAATGGCTATCGCCTCATAAAGACTTGGGCTGCCAGCTTGTGGTAGGCCTTGCTGTAAATATTGTTGTGCTTGCTGTGGCGTCATCGCCAAAAGATTGGCGGCATTTAATTCCTGTACTGCAAGCGAAAAACTTCCCAAGGCAAAGGTAAAAAAAGCGCCGCCAGCAAGAAAATTGCCAATTTTGCTTTTGTGTGTGCGTTTTTTTTGTTTTGTGCGCTGCATATAAGGCTCTTAGGACTCTGGGGTCATTGGCTATGAATCTTGATATAACACAGGTCTATCGCCGAGATGTTAATAA
>WFQB01000221.1 GCA_015487305.1 Parvularculaceae bacterium
CCGCCATAGGAAATAAACGGCAATGTCATGCCTTTGGAGGGCAACAGGTTCAAACTGACCCCCATATTGATAATCGCCTGAAATCCGATCAAAGCCCCAAGTCCGCAAATAGCGGTTTGCATAAAAATACTGCTTTGCCCACTCGCCCGCATGAAACTGCGCACAACAAGAGTTGCAAACAATATTACAATCAGCGCCCCAAGCATAAAGCCGGCCTCTTCGCCAGCCACCGCAAAAATATAATCCGTATGGGCATCGGGCAGGGAATATTTAATGCTTTGGGTGGCGCCGGAAAAATCCTTGCCGAACAACCCGCCATTGGCAAGGGTCTCCAGCGCTTTATCCACCTGATAATTATCGCCAATGCCGGGATTTAAAAATCGATCAATGCGGCTCGCCACATGGGGGGCGTAATTATAGCCCGCCAGCAAAGCAACACCCGCCGCCGCACCAAGCCCGCCAATCCACAGCCAACTCCATCCGGCAATAAAAAACATTACCCCCCAAATGGCTGTCAGCAATACCCATTGGCCATAATCAGGCTGCATTAACAGCAAAACACTCATCACCCCATAGAGCAGTAATGCAATCAGCCCGCCGGGAAAGGATTTATCCCGTGCGCCCTCAGCCAACAACCATGCAGCGGTCATCACAAAGCCGGGTTTCATCAGTTCTGATGGCTGCAAAGAAAAACCACCCAAAAGCAACCAGCGCTTAGCGCCATTAACCTCCGGACCAATTATCAATCCCGCTATCATCAACAAGCCTGCCCCAATAAATATCAAAACCCCAAGGCGCTTTGCCTGAAGGGGGCGCAAAAAAGTCATGCCCAGCAGGATGGCGATAGACGGGATAAAAAATATCATCTGCCGTTCGACAAAATATAAAGGATCATCAATGCCAAGACGTGTTGCTGTCACCGGGCTCGCCGCGTAGCACAAAGTGATCCCCACCAGCATTAAAGCGCCAGTGGCAATAAACAAAACCCGATCAATCGAACGCCACCAACGGGCAATCGCCCGCATCAAAGCGGTGACATGGTTTTGAACCTGATCCTGAAATCTTGTGACACGAATAGAACTCATGCAACGCCTGCCTGTTTTAATCGGTGAACAAAGGTCAAAAATTCCTGCCGTGCGCGCGCGTTTTTCCGGGTGCGACAGCCGGGCGCAAAGAGAATGGTTTTTGGCTCGCTGGTTATGCGCGCCCGTTCCGCATCATAATAGCTGGCCGCAATAGCCATGGCTGGGCTGTCAAAGCTTTGCACTTGAATACCCATATCGCCAATCATTCTTTCCGTTTCAGGGTCACCGGCATAGAGATAGATGGCCGTAATATTATCTTTCACTTTGCGCAAATTGCCCCAGCCCCGTGCGCCGCCATGACCAATCCAATGCACATGGTCAAGCTCGCCAATAATCCGCGCAACCCCTTCCAAAGCACTGCACGCACTATCATCAATCGCCAGCAAACCATCACCACGGGCAAGCATTTCAACCCGACCGGAAAGACCGGGAAAGCTGTGCAGGGCTTTAATAATTTGCGGGGTTTGCAGGCCAAGCTTCAGACAGACAGCAATCGCCGCTGCCGCCAATTCATTATGGGCCGCTCCTTGCAAATGACTGGCGCGGGAATAATTACCCAATTCTGAGGTTTTACCGGCTCTGGCCGCATAGGCATGGCCTTCAATAGAAAAAACCCCATGCCCAAGCGTTGCTTCACCGGAAACAGGAATAATCTCCCCGTGTAATTTTTTACCTTCCCGCAGCAATGTTGTGCACAGCCCTTGGGTGATACGCCCGTCAACGCCAACAATATAAGCGCCATTTGAAGCAAGCCCTTTATGTAAGTTCAAAACGCCTTTCATGGCCGCTTGCAAGCCTTCGCGTTCAACCGCATGGGCAAAAATATTTGTAACCACAGCAATGTCACAAGGAATATGACCACTGGCCGCCATTAACGGCAGGGGTTGCTCCATAATGATCGCGGTTTGTTGCAACGATAGACAAGAAAGCAGATTGCGACTGGTTTCATCAGGCCCTTCGCCTGCAATCACCGCCTTGCGCCCGGCGGCGCGCAAAATATGACTGATAAGGCTAGCCAGAACCGATTTTCCAAGGGATCCGGATATGGCAATAAGCTGATTGCCTTGCCCGCGTATATGATCGGCGCATTCGGCAAATAAATCTGCCACCGTGGCAAAGGCAATGTCTTTACTGGCCACCTGCCGCATGATCGGGTGATTGGGGGACAGGCGCGACAGGGCCGAAGCTGCGGCAAAAACCGCACTTACTTTATCCCATGGCCAGTTTTTGGGATGGGTGCAGCGATAGGGTGTTTTTTCCAATTGCTCACGAATAATGCCGCGCTCATCCCATAACAAAATATTCGCCCCCGCCTGACGCAACGCATCCGCTGCCCCGATGCCGCCGGGATCGGCGCCATAAAGGGCAATGGTTTTGCCTTCATAATGGTCAAGCGGTGACATTTTTGTTTCTCCTAACGCAGTTTCAATGTACCAAGGCCGATAATGGCGAGGATGACAGCGATAATCCAAAAGCGAATGACAATGGTTGGTTCTTTCCAGCCTAATTGCTCAAAATGATGATGAATGGGGGCCATGCGAAAGACCCGCTTGCCAAATAATTTGAACGAAGCAATTTGAATCATCACCGACAGGCCTTCCAGAACAAATAGCCCGCCAATAATGGAAAGAACAATTTCATGCTTGGTGGCAACAGCGATAGCGCCAATCGCCCCGCCAAGAGAAAGCGACCCTGTATCGCCCATGAAGATCATCGCCGGCGGTGCGTTAAACCATAAAAAGCCAAGCCCCGCGCCAACAATCGCCGCGCAGATAATCGCCAACTCCCCGGCCCCCGGCACATAAGGAATTTGCAGATATTCCGCATTGATGGAATTACCAACCAGATAGGCAATAAACATATAGCTCGCCGCTGCAATCATCACCGGCACAATCGCCAAACCGTCAAGACCATCGGTAAGGTTGACGGTGTTAGAGGCCCCGACAATGACAAAAGCCGCAAAAGGAATGAACATAAACCCAAGCGGCAACCACAGATCTTTGAAAAATGGAAATGGCACTGAATTGGCAAGACCTTCCGGCGCGGACGGATCATTGCCCAATGTCTGCACAAAAAACCAGCCAGCCACGAGAGCCACCGCGAATTGAAATACCAGCTTGCCCTTGCCAACAACCCCCGCCGTGTTCTGCTTGGTAACCTTCAAATAATCATCCACAAAGCCAAGCAGACCAAAGGACATCGTGACCCCAAGGACAATCCACACATAGGCATTATCAAGCCGCGCCCAAAGCAGGGCCGAGGCCACAAGCGAGATTAAAATCAACACCCCACCCATGGTTGGCGTGCCTTTTTTCTCGATAATGTGTGATTGCGGTCCATCCTCGCGAATGGGTTGGCCTTTGCCCTGTTTGCGGCGCATCCAGTTGATCAGCCCCGGCCCAATGATGAAGGCAATAAGGAGCGAAGTCATAATCGCTCCCCCCATGCGAAAGGTGATATATTGAAAGACATTGAATAAAGCAAAATCGTCTTTCAACGGATAGAAAATATGATAGAGCATGGCTGGGGTCCCCTCTAGCCTTTGGTTTTTTCTTGTTTGGTCTCTTCTGTCCGCAGCCTTGTTACCAAAGCGCTGGTTTTTGATGCGTTGGATCCTTTGGCAATGATAATGTCTCCCGTTTTGACATTCGCCAAAATATCCTCATGTAAATCTATCGCAGCCTCCGCCCAAGCCCCCTGCATATTTTGCGGCAGGCTCTCAAAAAGCCCGCGCATCATCGGCCCAGCGCAAAATACAAGATCAATTTTCGCTGCCTCCAATAAAGGCTTTAAGGAAAGATGCAGGTCTTGCGCGTCCTGCCCGAGTTCCAGCATATCGCCAAGCACGGCAATGCGTCGACCTTTCAAACCCTCAAGGCTTGAAAGCGCCGCACTCATGCTGGCCGGATTGGCGTTATAGCTTTCATCGATTAGCGTGACGGATTTACCGTTGAGCATGAGCCCATAGCGCGCGCCGCGCCCTTCGACAGCCTTAAACTTCGCAAGACCGACAATGGCTTTTGCTCTATCCCCCTTGCCTGCATCAACCGCCGCCAGAACCGCGAGCGCATTCATGGCCTGATGCTCGCCTGTCAATTGCAGAGAAAACGAAACCCGCTCTCCCGCAAGATCAGCCGTGATTTCAGCGCTAACCGCCCCCGGCTGATAATTGAGTAATTGATAATCAGCCCTTTCATGGCGGCCAAAACTGATAATCCGCGCCCCATGGTCAGAGGCTTCTGCTTCCAGAAGGTCATAATGCTCATTATCGCGCGGCAAGATGGCAATCCCGCCAGAGCGCAAGCCGGAAAATATCTCCGCCTTGGCCCGGGCGATATCGGCGACGCTATCAAAAAATTCAAGATGCGCAGCGGCTATGGTGGTAATAATGGCAATATGCGGTTGCACCAGCTTTGTCAGCGGGGTGATCTCCCCTTTATGGTTCATGCCGATTTCAAAAATTCCAAAATCGGCATCCCCCGGTAGTGCCGCCAAAGTCAGGGGTACACCAAAATGATTATTGAAGCTTTTGGCCGCCGCATGAACCTTGCCACTGCCTAAAAGCGCCGTGCACAGCATTTCCTTGGTGGAGGTTTTGCCCGCCGATCCGGTAACCGCAATCAATTGCCCAAAACAACGGTCCCGAGCCGCCGCCGCAAGGCCGCGCAGGCCGCCAAGCGTATCCGGCACTATCAGCAGGGGTTTGTTTTTGGGCATATCCTCAGGTGGGCGCGAAACCAGCGCCGCTGCCGCGCCTTTTTCAAAGGCCGAGCGCACAAAATCATGGCCATCGCGGGATTCTTTTAAGGCAACAAAAATATCGCCGGGGCTCAAAGTGCGGGTATCAATCGACAACCCCTTGGCGGACCAATCTTCTTCCGGCCAAGTTTCATTTTCGGCATCTTTTGGCGACCCTTTGGCGCATAACATGCCACCGGTCGCCGCTGCCGCCTCATAGGCCGTCCATAAGTCCTGTTTCATGATCATGCTCCTCAACATACCCGTTCCACTTTTTGTAATTCCTGCCTGGCAACGACCCCATCGTTAAAAGGCATAGTGACCGTCCCCACGGTCTGACCGGATTCATGGCCCTTACCGGCGATGATGAGAACATCCCCCGCCCGCAAAGCCTCTATGCCGGCACGAATGGCAACACGCCTATCGCCAATATTTTGCGCCTGCGGACAGGCTGTTTGAATTTGAGCGCGAATTTGTGCCGCATCTTCCGTACGCGGATTATCATCGGTGATGATAATGCTATCAGCACCTTTGGCCGCTTCTGCGCCCATTAAAGGGCGTTTTTCTTTATCGCGATCGCCACCAGCACCAAAAACAAGATGAATACGCCCTTTGGCATGGGGGGCAATAGAGGCCAAAGCCCGCGCCAGCGCATCCGGCGTATGAGCAAAATCCACATAAATTCCGGCCCTGCCATCGGCCAATTGCCGCTCGCCCACCAATTGCATTCTTCCCGGCGCGCCTTGCAAATTTTCCAGTAATGGCAGGACTTCACTCGCCTTAAAACCGCTGGCCATAACAAGCCCCGCAGCCACCAAAGCATTTTCTGCCTGAAAATCACCAAATAACGGTATCACCAGATCGAAACCATTACCCGCAGCGGCAATCTTCACCCTCAATCCCTGCCCTATCGGCTCTACCGCCAGCAAGGATAAGTCCTGTTTGCCCTTACCCGTGGTCAAAACTTTGGCACCGCGCGCCAATACGGCATCCCGCACACGACTTGCACCCGCACCATCCATATTCACCACCGCCACACCATCCTTGGGCAATAATTGCGTGAATAAGCGCAGCTTGGCGTCAAAATAATCTTCAAAATCTTCGTGAAAATCGAGATGGTCCTGCGTGATATTACAAAATGCCGCATGAGAAAATTGCACCCCATCGGCGCGATAATGAGAAAGCCCATGAGAGGAAACCTCCATCGCCAGATGGGTCGTCCCCAAAGCGGCCATAGTCGACAAAACCTGATGAATTTCCACCGGATCCGGTGTGGTGTGGCGCAGGGAATAATCATAGCCGGGTGCAAAAGCCCCCAAAGTTCCAAGCGATCCCGATTTTTCTCCCAGCATCGCCCATAATTGTTGCGCAAAACTGGCCACCGAAGTTTTGCCATTGGTTCCGGTAATGGCGACAATCATGTCCGGCTGTCCGGCATGAAAGCGCGCTGCCAATTGCGCCAAACGCAAACGCGGCTCTTCGGCTTCTATAACCGGCACAGAAGCACAAACTCCCTCATCAGCCAATATGGCAACCGCGCCGGCCTCTATGGCTTCAGGGATAAATTCCGCCCCATCGAAATGTTCGCCCTTCAAAGCCGCAAATACAAAGCCCGGACGGACCATGCGCGAATCTGCGGTAATCCCGCAAATTTCCGGGTCCGGTGAAACCTCTTTGCCAATCAGTTGCGAAAGCAACATGCGGGCACTCCATTCGGGCGCTTGGTTGGATTGTGCACTCATGGACCAAGCTCCATCAGCAAAGCGCCAACC
>WFQB01000222.1 GCA_015487305.1 Parvularculaceae bacterium
ACCATGACCCGCGTCAAGAAAGGAAATAGCCGGGCAAGCCATTGATTATGTTTGTTTATTTTTAGCTGTGTGAATTTTTCTCAAGCCGCTTCGAGGGCATCGCAGCAGCCGAGTTTCGCGATTTGTGAAACTTCACTTTGATGCGGTCATCGGAGAGGGGTGCAGATTCGAGGTCAGGATGATCTCGCGGGCCTTACATCGGGTCTGAATAATGATTCGGTTCAGGCTATCTTCTTTTTTAAAGACCTTTGATCGGCAGTTTCCGCTTGGGGCGGGTTGGACAGAGATCGCTGGTTGCCGTTGAGAAGCTGTATTCGCGCTGATTATTGCTTTCATCCAATTCATCTATTGATTCACGCCAGTCAGCATTCAAGGTCAGTTTCCAATCCGAACGGCTGATTGTGCAATCGACCATTAAATCATCATAGGGGAAAGTAATCTCAAAAGAGACTGCAGCGTAGTCACCCGCTTTGACAGCAACATCATATTTGTCCTGTCCAATCCAGCGCCCCCCTTGCAGGGTTAGCCGCGCCTTGGTCCGGCTTTCTTTGGCGTCACAACTACCGATATTGTTGAGAATGGCTGCAAATTTCAAAACCATCTCTTTATTTTCGATATCCACAGATTGTTCGGTGACAGCAAACTCTTCCCCCAACATCAGGTCCGGTCTGGTGCAGAGTGTGCGAATGCTTTCTGGCAGTGATGTTGCTTTGTCGGGGTTCAGTTCTTGTGTGCGCGGCAGCTCCGGCAGTGTTTCTTGCGCAGCCGCCATGCTTGTCATAGCCACCATTGGTGCAACAATAGTCGCCAGCACCATAAGCGATCTTTTGCTATGCATTTATCTCTTCTCTTTAGCCGTTTTCGGGCCATTCCAGCTTGCGCAGGAATTTTGACCAAGATATGACAGTCAACCAAGGTGACAGGAGGAGGAATATCTATTCGGCGGCAACCATTTGCTCGGCATTGGACAGATCAACGGAGACAAGCTGGCTGATGCCGCGCTCGACCATGGTCACCCCGTAAAGCCGGTCCATGCGTGACATGGTCAAGGCATGGTGGGTGATGATGATGAAGCGGGTATCGGTCTCTTCGGACATTTGCTTTAGCATATTGCAAAAGCGCTCGACATTGGCATCGTCCAAAGGCGCATCAACCTCGTCGAGAACACAGACCGGGGCCGGATTGGCCATGAACACCGCAAAGATGAGGGCCGTGGCGGTCAGCGCCTGTTCCCCGCCAGACATTAGCGACATGGAGGACAGCTTTTTACCCGGGGGTGAGGCGAAAATTTCAAGGCCTGCTTCGAGCGGATCATCGGAATCAATCAGGCGCAATTCGGCCTGACCGCCGCCGAAAAGCCGCGTGAACAGGGATTGGAAATTATGATTGACGGTTTCAAAAGCAGACAGCAGGCGCTGGCGGCCTTCGCGGTTCAAGCCACCAATGGCGGCGCGTAATTTGCGAATAGCGGTTTCGCAATCTTCGCGCTCTGAGCCAATCAGCGAAAGGCGCTCGTCAATTTCTTCCATTTCCTGATCGGCGCGCAAATTCACACCGCCAAGATTTTCCCGCTCGCGCTTGAACTTTTCGAGCTTGCGATCAATGTCTTCGCGACTGGGAAGCTCTTCATCTTCTTTCATCTCGGCAATGTCCAGCAGCTCTTCCGGGGCCGCATTGCAATTTTCCCGGGCCAGCTCTCCGGCTTCGCGAACCCGTTCCTGCGCCGCTTCATGTTGCGCTTCAATGCGGGCCTTGGCCTCGCGGGCATTCATGGCTTCGGCTTCGGCCTCTTTTAGCAGCCGATCCGCATCTATAGTGTTTTTCTGGGCTTTAGCCAGATCATCCCGGGCGGCATTGGCGCGGGCTTCGAGATTGGAAATTTTTTCAAATAAGTCATCGCGTTTGGCAGAAAAATCGTCAGGTGCATTGACGGCGCTGTGATATTTTTCGCTGGCGACTTCTAAGCGGGCTTGTAATTCATCTAGCCGGGTGAGGGCGGTTTCGTGGCGGGCCGTCCATAGGCCTCGTTCGCGGGAAATCGCTTCCAAGCGGTCAGCACGCGATTGCGCTTCGCGTTGTAAATCATTGGCCGCCCCGCGTGCTTCGCTGGCTTCGCTGCGGGCTTTCATCAAAACATCCCGCGCCGTGTTCACACTTTCTTGCAAATGCTCAATATCAGGAATGGTTTCAAGCTGCTGGCTGGCATCTGCCCGCAAGTTCTGGTTTTCCTGAAGGTCCGCTTTAAGGCGGGTGATGTTTTCTTCCAGAGCGGTAAGCTTGGCGGATTGGCGCTCAAAGTCACGCTCTAGCGTCAGATGCGCTGATTGTGCGGCGCTTACCTGTTGGCGGGCGAGAGAAACGGCTTTGCGGCCCATTTCTTCTTCTTCAATTAATTGCGCCAATAGGGTTTTGGTTTCTTCGTGGCAGGCTTTTGCGGCTTGTACCGCAGCTTCAGCGCCAATCAGATCGGCGGTGACAATTTCCAGACGGTTTTGCTGCTCAAGGCGCATGGCCGCAGCGGTCTTGGCTTCGGGTTTGGCAATAAAGCCATCCCAGCGCCAGACATCGCCTTCACGGGAGACCAGTCTTTGGCCCTGTTGTAATTGGCTTTGCAAAAGTGGTCCCTGTTCGGCATCGACAATACCGATTTGCGATAGGCGTTTGGCGAGAACCGAAGGGGCTTCAACAAAATCGCTTAACGAGGAGATGCCTTGGGGCAGGGATTGATTACTTGGGGCAGCGCCCAGCGATGACCAATGGGCGGGGGCCTGCGGCTCGGTGGCGGCGGTTAAATCATCGCCCAAAGCGGCGGCGAGGGCGGTTTCATAACCGGTTTCAACCCGCAAAGCGTCAATCACCGCGTCAAAATCACCCTGATTGCCAGCGCGAAGAAGGCGGGTCAGGGCTTCGGCTTCGGCTTTTAATTCTGACAGAACCGATTGTGCCGCCAGCATGGGCGCTCGCGAGGATTCTTCTTCGGATGCGATTTGCTTGCGCCGGGTTTCCTGTGAGCGAAGATTGGCTTCTGCTTCGGCGAGATCCTCTTCGGCAGATTTTAAGGCTTCTTTGGCCGCTTCAATCAATTGCGCTTCATCCCCATCGGGGGTGATTTCCTGACGCTCGGCCTCTAATTGTTCAATTTCGCGGGCAAGGCGGGCAAGGCGATTATCGGCTTCGGCAAGGCGGCTATTGATGGCACGACGCTCGGCATCTTGCGTTGCGGCCTCATGGCTGGCCCGTTCAAAAGCCTGTTCGGCTTGTTCCAGGGCCTCGCTGGCGGCGGCCAGTCTGGTTTCGGCGTCTTGCAGGCGACCGGATTCAGCCGCTTCGCGCTCGGCGAGATTTTTTTCTTCAGCGGCCAGCGCTTCCAAAGCATCGAGGGCATCGCGGCGCAGGCTTTGCTCGCGACTCATATCTTCTTCAAGGCGGGTTTTGTCAGTAAGCAGACGATTTTTTTCGGCCTGCAGCCGTTCCGCTTCGGCTTCGATTTGCTCTAGGGCCACTTGCAGGCGGTGCAAAGCGGCGCCGGCTTCTGCTTCGCTCATGCGCAAAGGCTCCAGCGCTTCATGGGCGCGGGTTTGGTTGGCCGAGGCGGCGGCGGCGGCGCGGGCGGTTTCTTCCAGCAAAGAGAAAATTTCACTGCGCTCTTGCTCAATGGCGTTTAGGGCCTCTGTCGCTTCATGCCAGCGCATATAGGCCGATAAGGCTTCGGCTTTACGGATATGGCCGGACAGATTGCGATAGCGGGTGGCTTGGCGGGCCTGACGGGCAAGGGCTTGGCGCTGGGTTTCCAGCTCGCCGGTCACATCATCAAGCCGGGCAATATTATTTTCAGCGGCGCGCAGGCGCAATTCTGACTCGTGGCGGCGCGAATAAAGCCCGGTAATGCCGGCGGCTTCTTCCAACAGGCGGCGGCGATTTTGTGGCTTGGCATTGATCAACTCGGAAATTTGCCCTTGGCGCACCAGTGCCGGAGAATTGGCCCCGGTTGAAGCATCGGCAAAAATAAGCTGCACATCCTTGGCCCGCACATCCTTGCCATTGACCTTATAGATGGATTGCGCGCCATCTTCTTTGCGTAAAATGCGCCGTGAAACTTCGAGCGTATCCAGATGGTTGAAATCAGCCGGTAGATTGCGATGGGTGTTTTCAACGGTCAGAATAACTTCGGCCCAATTGCGTTGTGGGCGATCCTTGGTGCCGGAAAAGATGACATCTTCCATGCTGCCACTGCGCAGGGCCTTGGCGGAAGTTGCCCCCATCACCCAGCGCAAGGCTTCCAAGAGGTTGGATTTGCCACAGCCATTGGGGCCGACAATGCCTGTCAGCCCTTCGCGAATCTCGAAATCCGTTGGTTCTACAAATGATTTGAAACCGACCAGTCGAAGATTTTCAAATTTCATGCAACTATCCTAAGGGGCATCCCTTTAAAAGGGCACCCCGCCTCATGCTTTACGCGCCCCGACTGCCGAAAACGCCTTCAGTACCCTTGGGCTCCAAAAGCCCAGAGCCCAGAAGCAATGAGGCGATTCTCCGGCCCCGATAAGCAGCAATACTGCCAATTGGCGTTTATTGCCCCAGCTTGGCAACCGCTGCATCAAGAGCGGCGATAAAATCTTCTTCGCTCTGGGCGTTGATTTTTTTGCCATCAAGAACAAAGCTTGGCGTGCCGGTAATGCCATAGGTCTGATCCCCGGTCAGAATATTGGCATTGATGACATCAACCACTTCTTGGCGAGCAAGACAGTTATTGACCGCTTCTTCATCCATGCCGGCCTGCGCAGCCAATTTCAGAATTTCCGGTTTAAAGTCTTGGGAAATCCATTTTTGCTGGTTTTTATAAAGGGCTTCTACGGTGGCAAAATAGCTTTCGGAATTGCCGGATACATCAACTGAACAACGGGCAATGGCAAAGCCAATATAGGCAAGCTGGGTCGGGGCGGTCGGGAATTCGCGATAGACAAGCTTTACCTTACCCGTATCAACAAATTTCTCTTTAATCGCCGGATAGATGGATTCATGAAAAGTTGCGCAATGGGGGCAGGTGACGGACGCATATTCAATCAGTTCAATCGGCGCATTGGGATCCCCTTGCACCATTTCCTGCAATGACAAAGGCTCATCGCCAACTAGCCTGTCGGCTGGCAAAGGCGTCATGTTTTCAGCCTCAGAGCCGGGTGCAGCGTCTTCAATGCTTGCATTGGCAGCGCCTGTAGCAGCATCGGCATCACTATCGCTGCCTTTACCGCAGGCTGAAAGTCCAAGAGCGAGGGCAGCCGCGAGGCCTATAAAGGGGAGATATTTGGAAGAGAGCATGAGCTGTTGCCTTTTATAAAATTGATCCATATTTGGTGGACAGAATCGCCTATTGCGCCCTCTAGCACAAGCCTTGATTGGGTGAAACTCTGTTTAGAGTGGCGTAGATTAGCTGCGGGGGCGTTTGACATTGTTTTTCAGCTGGTTAAGGGCTTTCTCCAAGGGGCTGCCAGAAGCTGAATCCTTGTTTTTTTGTGAGATTTTAAGCGGTTTTTGCGTCGGGTTAAGGGGTGGCAGGTGGGCCGGGCCTGCCCGTAGTGCCCCGGTTTGGCGAATGGTCAGGCGGGTGATGGCATTGCGGCCCAGCCATTGATTGACCCGGGCGAGAATATCCTGCTGGCGAAATTGCACTGCCATGGCGCTTGGCCCATTGCTGACGGCAATTTCCAGCGTTTTGGCGCGGCCTTGGGTTTTAAGGCGGATGGGGCGGCACATGCGGGCGGTCTCTTCGCCAACGATTTGCGCCCAGTTTTCTATGAGGCGCGGGTCAATCGCGCCCGATTTTTTGGCTAACCCCGCCAATAAAGCCATCATCGAGCGCGACAGGCGCGGTGGCGGCTGGCGGCGCGGGCGGGTTTTTATGACA
>WFQB01000223.1 GCA_015487305.1 Parvularculaceae bacterium
AGATTGCGGGCCATTTGCAAATCGGCGGCTTTCGACACCCCATACATGCCAATGCCTTTATTGCCCACAAAGGCCGAGATGGAGGAAATGATGACGATTGCCCCGTCTTTGTTTTTTTGCATTTGCGGTAACACCATATGGGCCAGAAGATGATTGGCTTTGATATTGCAATTAAAGATTTTGTCGATCTGCTCTTCGGTAATGTCTTTTGACGGACCATAGGCGGGATTGACCGCCGCATTGCAGATCAGGATATCCACATCCCCAAATTTTTGATTGGTTTCATCCACCAGATTTTGCAAATGCTCCTTATGGGAAATATTGCAGGCAATAGCATAGGCGCAATCGCGACCAGTTTCTTGATTGATGCTTTTGGCAACCTCTTGGCAGGGCTCCAGCTTGCGACTGGAGACAACCACATTCGCCCCATGCTGGGCAAGGCGGCGGGCAATCGCTTCTCCAATACCCCGTGAGGCTCCGGTGATGATGGCGGTTTTGCCAGCAAGATCAAAAAGGGTGCCTTTAATAGTGTCGCTCATGGGGGACGTCCTTTGCTACCAGAGTCGCTTCTTGAGCCACTCTATTTAGAAGTGGTTGCAAGGCCAAGGCATAATGGCAGTAAAAGAAAGCCTATTCGGCAGCAACTTCCGGGGTTGATGCTTTATCCTGACTGGTCTTTTCAACCTCCGGCTGATCGTCGCTTTTGGCCGTATCAGTGGGTTGATTTGTGCTCTCGCTAACCCGGGGACGGCGACGGCGTTTACGCACGGGCCTATCTTCACCCTGCCCGCTATCTTCGGTATTTTCGGGCTTTGGCGCCGCACTTTCACCGGAAGCATTATCGGTGGCTTCCGGTTGCGCCTGCGATTGCACTTGAGGCTGGGCTTGCGGGGTTGTCTGTTGGGCCTTCATCAGGCGGTAATAATGCTCGGCATGTTGTAGCAGGCTTTCTGCCCGCACACGGTCGCCAGAGGTTTGGGCATCCCGGGCGAGGGTTTGGTATTTGTCGTAAATCTGCATGGCCGTGCCGCGAATTTTGACCTCGGGCCCGGTTGATTCAAGGGAACGATTGACATTGGGGCCTTGACGACGACGATTATTATTGCGGTTACGCTTCATGTTATTACCTGCCATGCGATGCGTCTTCCACCTTTCTTCGTTAAACGCTAGATTTCATAATTGGCCCGCAGGTTACCCCTTTGTGACCCCGTGCTCATTCTCGCATCACTTGTTTTCAAGTGCTTCGATTGGAGGCTTTTCAAACTCTTTGGGTTCTAATCTGGCTTCTGGCGATTTTCGCCATAATACGCCCCTCGAGTTTATTTTATCTTTGAGTTTTGGCTCTCGCTAAACCTTTCGGGTTTATTTTCTATTGCCTAAAATTCACTGATCTGATCCCAATTTAAGCTTGGTACCTATCATTCTTCTCAATGAGGCGCATGCTGCGGCAAATCATCGAGAATAATCATCAAGGAAATCAGCTAGAGGGCGGTTTTTATAATTCTGCCCCTCTTTGCGATTCATAGAATAGCTGACCCGCGCCCGGAAGCAAACCCTTTTTTTCATCTAAATATGCCAGAAAATCGTAAAATTATTGCTTCTTAAACAAGGCCTTAGAGGCTGATCCAGCCAATAAGGCGGTCTTGACCTGCCAAATCCTGTTTTGTAATTATTTTACCGGTGAGATTATGCACTTTACTCATCTGCATCATCATCTCGACAACCGGTTTTTTCTGCGTAGCGCCTATTTCAAATAAGGCTGTCGCTTTTGGTGTAAGGGCCGTAAAACACCATTTGAAAATTGCCTTATAGGCTTGAAGCCCGTCAGCGCCAGCAAAAAGCGCCAGCGCCGGATCATGGTTTTTAACCTCCGCCGGCAATGGCTCGGTCTCGGCAATATAGGGCGGGTTTGAAATTATCAGATCGAAAGGACCAGCCAAATGACCAGCAAGAGGAGACGCAAAATCATGCTGCTCTAGGGTCAGCCGATCCGCGACCCCGTGGCGTTTGGCGTTTTCTTTTGCAATCATCAATGCCTCAGGGGAAAGGTCGATGGCGATGGCGGTGGCTTTGGGAAATTCTTTTAGCAGGCTGATGGCAAGACAGCCCGAACCAGTGCCAATATCAAGAATGGTTTTGGGCGGGGTTTTATCAAAAATTTCAAGCGCGGTTGCAATCAGCACTTCACTATCGGGGCGCGGGGTCAGCACATGATGGTTAGTCTTGAAGGAAAGTGACCAGAACTCGCGCTCACCGGTAATGGCATCAAGAGGCATGCCGGATTTTCGTTTTGCAATCAGCGCCTGATATTCGTCTACTTTTTCGGGAGAGAGATTTTCTTTGTCCTGCAGGATAATATCTTCATGGGAAAGCCCGCTCACCCATTGCAATAATAATCTGGCCTCAAGAGCGGGATTATCAAGATGCTGTAAGGCCACCCTGCCCTTGGCCATAAGCGCTTTGATGCTGGTATCAGAAGTGGAC
>WFQB01000224.1 GCA_015487305.1 Parvularculaceae bacterium
AATCCAAAGCGGCTTTAATGGCTTTGGAAGCGGCCAATGCCTCACTGGAAAATAGAATCGAAAAACGCACCGAAGAATTGGCCAGACAATCTGAGCTGTTGACGGAAGTTTTGGATACTATCAAGGAACGCCTCGTTGTTCTTGATCAAGATTTCAAAATCATCCTGATGACCAAAAAAGATCAACCAACCCTGCCGCCCGGACGCTGGCATGAAGGGGCCAATGTTTTATCACTCTATGAAACCGCCTTTGACCTTGGTCTTTATACTCAAGGGGATAAACCCTTATCGAAAGATGATTTCATCGCCCGCCTGAAAAGCGGCAAAGGCTTTTCCGTCATTCGCCTTGATGTCTCCGGCCAACAGGTCCGCGAATCCTTCGTCCCACGCAGCAATGGCGGCTATGTCCTGGTTCATCAGGATGTCAGTATTGAGCGCCGCCGTGAGCAGGAATTGCGCTCTTTGTCACGGGATTTGCGCCTCGCCAAAGATACCGCCGAATCGGCGAGCCGGGCAAAATCGGAATTCCTCGCCAATATGAGCCATGAGATTCGCACCCCCATGAACGGGGTCATCGGCATGGCCGGCTTGTTGCTCAACACCTCGCTGTCTTCCAAGCAACGCGACATGGCACAAGTTATCATGCGCTCCGGCGACAGCCTGCTGACCATCATCAATGACATTCTCGACTTCTCCAAATTGGAAGCGGGAAAAATGGATTTGAACGAAGAAGGCTTTAACCTTCGCGCCGCCATTGAAGATGTGGCGGCCCTTTTGACCCCGCAAGCCCAGGCCAAAGGGCTTGAGCTGATGGTGCGCCTGCAACCCAACCTACCCAAAAACCTAATCGGTGATGTTGGCCGTATCCGTCAAGTGGTCACTAATCTTGCTGGCAATGCCATTAAATTTACCGATGAAGGCAGTGTCCTCATCAATGTGTCCGGCGAAGCCATTGGCGATATCGTGACTTTCAAAGTCGCAGTTGAAGACACCGGTTGCGGTATTCCCACCGATAAGCTCAACACCGTATTTGAAAAATTTGAACAGGTCGATGGCTCTTCATCCCGCCGCCATGAAGGCACAGGCCTTGGCCTTGCCATTACCCGCAAGCTGATTGATCGCATGAACGGTAAAATTGGCGTTGATTCCATTGTCGGCAAGGGATCGGTGTTTCACTTCACCCTAAGCCTGCCACGGGATGAAAAATGCGAAAAAGAAATGAAATTACCAATCCAGCTCCCCGAAGGCGTTCGGGTTCTGGTGGTTGATGATAATTCCGTCAACCGCACTATTCTCGATGAACAATTAAGAAGCTGGTCTTTGGAGCCAGTGCTAACCGAGCACGCCAAGGAAGCATTGAAAGTATTGCGCCTTGCCGCCAAAGAGAAAAACCCCTTCCCGCTGGTCATTCTAGATTTTCAAATGCCCGGCATGGATGGCGCTGATCTTGCCCGCGCCATCAAAAAAGACAAAGCCCTGGCCGACACCAAGCTGATTATGCTGACCTCGGCTGGGCAAAATGGCGACAGTAAAATGCAAAAGGAATTGGGGCTTTCAGGCTATCTCCTAAAACCCGCCCGCGCCAGCGCCCTGCTCGATTGCATCGTTACCAGCTTGCAAGAAGGCGCTGTTAAAACGGCCAAGCAAACAGCAAAAGTTCTGCAACAAAACAGCAAACCAAAACCACAAAAGAAAACCCACGGGCCAGCGCTTCCCGTGCCCGCCGCCATGGCAAAAACCATCCTCATCGCGGAAGATAATATCGTCAATCAAATGGTGATTAAAACCATGCTTGATGCAACCGGACATAAAATCATCATTGCCAATAATGGCGAGGAGGCTTTCAGCCTGTTCCAGACCAGCAAACCTGATCTTGTGCTGATGGATGTTTCCATGCCGGTGATGGATGGCTTGCAGGCAACATCGGCCATTCGCGGCCTGCCTGAAAATATGCGCCCCAACACCCCCATTATCGGGGTCACGGCCCATGCTCTGAAAGAAGATGAAGGCCATTGTCTGGATGCTGGTATGGATGATTATCTGCCAAAGCCGATCAAGCAGGAAAAACTGTTAGAGAAAATTGCCCATTGGCTGTACCCGCATAATGACAGTCTCAAAACCCGCAAATCAGCCTAACGATCGAGCAGACTTGACCTGTTTGACTTGACCTCTAAGGGCGGCCTGTTACACCTTGTTCTTCTTTCCTTTTAAAGCAAGTTGAGCAATTATGGCCGCTTCTTCTCGCCGCACTTCGCGCCGGACATTCACGACAAAACAATTACGCGATCAACTCACAAAGTTTCGTGCTGAGATTGCCCAAGACCCACTGGCCAATCCCGTGCGCCGATTGGGCTTTGACATTTCACAAAGCTTGGAACTTGGCGAAGAGAACCTGTCTTCCATTGGCGCTTTGATTGACACTCTTACCCAAGAGGGCTTTGCGCGCCGAAGCGAGCAGTTAAAATCCTATCTTGCCGCCCCCTCTTTGCGCAACACGGTCAATAAAAGCAGCCAATCTCTAAAAAGCTTTCCCGCCTTTCAGGCCCATTGGCAGCAGCGTAAAAATAATATCGTCTTCACCGGACACCCCACTTTCCTCATGCCGGAAGCCACACGAAAATCCTTGGCCAATTCCGTTGTCACCACCGGCACCACAAAAAACCCCATAGCGCAAAACACTCTGGCGCCCATTCACGAGGAAAGCATCACCCTCACCGATGAACATCGCGCCGTGATGGAATGCGTCAACCATGCCGGCAATGCCCTTGGCCATGTCAATCAGGAGATTTTCACCACAGCGCGCAAATTATTTCCGCGCAAATGGAAAACCATGTGCCCCAATACTTTGGGCATTGCCACATGGGTTGGCTATGACATGGATGGCCGCACCGATATTGCTTGGTATGATGTCATTCGCCACAGGCTGATTGAAAAGCAGTTTTTCCTAAACCGCTATCGCAATAGATTATTGCGCCTCCTAAAGCGCCATAATCTCGATGACAAAACCCTTAAGGATATTGCAAACGCCTTGCTTCTGGCCGAGCAACAGGCAGGCCGATGCGTCAATGCCATGAAGGCAGATTTAACCAGTGCCAAAAATATTTCCATAGCAGGCAATATCATCACCGCCTCCGGGCGCGGCAAGCTCACCAAGCTAGCCCCGCTGATAGAAAGCTTGCGCCAAAGCGCCAACACCCTTGCGGATAAGCCCGCACAGGATTTGCTAATATTGGCCGCAGAAATGGAAACGCTGGGCCTTGGCGCTGGGGCCATTCATTTCCGCCTGAATGCAGCGCAAATTCGCAATGCCATTCGTCAAACCTTGAACCTGCCCGATGATGCCGATCTGTTTGACCGCTCAGCCTTACAGGCGGTTTGCGATCTGATTGAAAACGCCAAACCGGTCAAAGTCAATTTTGCCTCGCTAGCAATTGAACAAACTACCGCTGCGCGCATTGCCATTGCCATTGCGCAAATCATCAAACATATCGACGCCACAAACCCCATACGCCTGCTCATTGCCGAATGCGAAACCCCGGTCACGGTTCTATCAACGCTATATTTTACTCGTCTATTTGCCATAGACAAGCATGTGGATGTCTGCCCGCTATTGGAAACCGAAACCGCCATGGAGCGCGCCGAGCGCATTTTTGACCGTCTATTCCAACAAAATATCTATCGCAAAATGATCCGCCGTCGCGGTGTCTTAGCCATTGAAACCGGCTTTTCCGATGCGGGTCGCTTTATGGGACAAATTCCCGCCGCTCTAGCCATTGAACGGGTGCAAGTGCAACTTGCACAAATGATGGCCCGTCATAATCTTGGCGATGTGCGCGCTATCATCTTTGATACTCATGGAGAATCCATGGGTCGTGGCGGTCACCCCTCTTCCATGATTGATCGCCATCTCTACACCCTATCGCCCTTTGCCCGTCAGACCTTTGCCCGGCTCGGTATTCAGCTCACCCATGAAACCTCCTTTCAGGGCGGCGATGGCTATGTGTTTTTTGCCAATGATAAAATCGCCCGCAAAACATTGGCTGGCATTTTAGCCGCCGATCAACAGGCAGAAACTCAAACCAAGGACGATCCTTTCTACAAAGATGTCAACACATCCCTCGACTTTTATTATCGCGTCAAGCACAAGCAGGAAGAGCTTTACGCCGATGGCGCTTATCATATCACCATTGCCGCCCTCGGACTTTCCATGATGCCACCAAGCGGGTCACGAAAATCCCGCCGCCAGTTTGAGCATCGCGCCGACGAGGAAACCTCTTTGCGCCGCATACGCGCCATTCCCCATAATGGCGCCCTGCAACAGCTTTGCTTTCTTGCCAATATCACCGAAGGCATTGGCGATGCGGTTGGATCTGACATTGAAGAGTTTGCACTTTTATATAAAAACTCGGATCGCTTTCAGCGCATTATGAAACTGGCCGCCCAAGCCTTTGCCTTAAGCGAGATTAAAACTCTGATTGCCTATTTACGGGTTTATGATGGCTCCTTCTGGGGCACGCGCCCTCTGTCCACCTCGACACCGACCCTCGACAAGGCCTCCACCGAACTGGCTTTGTTATTGGCAGCAGATCCGCGCTATGGCGCAGCTTTGCAACTGGCCGCCAAAATGCGCCCTTCCATATTAAAAATGGGCAAATTGCTCGACCATCTCGACCTCTGTGGCAGCGATAATTTTTGCGTTCCCGCCGAGCTTGATCTGCTCCATGCCATTCGCATTGCGCTGATCGAGCATTTATTCCTGCTGGCAGCGCGCCTGCCCAATTTTGCCCCCATGGGCGATTTCTCCCGCCGCGATGTGATTGAGCTGATCTTTGATCTCAATATCCCCGAAGCCGTAGAAATTTTGCATGAAGCCTTCCCGACCCATTCAGCACAAATTAACGACTTTGCCATGAGTGAGCCAGCCAATTGGCCAGACAGCCAGACCCCTCGCTATGCTTGGGTCAGCCGCGACCTAATCCGCCCCATGGAGGAAAGCTATCGCCTCATTCAACGCATTTCCGCCGGAATCTCGCATTTTTACAGCGCTATGGGCTAAAAATTCCCTCATTTTTGCGTGACGACTGCTAAAATTGACTGCTCTTTTAACCTTGTTGCGGCACAATCATGGCTCATATTACTGGCGCGTGGGTATAAAAACCCAGTTCACATGCCTATATCCATGAAACGTCAACCGCCGGTTACCCGGCCCATAAGGTCTTTTGAGCGCAATGAAACTTCCCGGTCCCTTAGCCAGCGCTGGTATTATTATTCTTCTGGTCGGCGGTTATTTTGCCCTTGGCACCATTACCAAAGCCCCACCATCTGTTGAAGAAAATACGCAAGACCCCTTATTTCGGGTGGTCGTCACCAGCCATGAGCCCACCACAGAAGCCGCCCTCATTCCGGTCAATGGCAGGATGAGCGCTGAACGCGCCGTTTCGGTTTTGGCCAAAACCGGGGCCAGCGTAGCCGCCATAAAAGTCCGTGAAGGTGATGCGGTAAAGGCCGGCAC
>WFQB01000225.1 GCA_015487305.1 Parvularculaceae bacterium
ATCATCGCTATTGCCGCAACCCGATCGCTAGGCGACCAATGACCGGAACGGGCAAGACTATAGGCTATGGGCAAGATAACCAGCACGAGACTACCGGGCACCAGCATCACCATCAAGCCAAGGCTTAAGCCGATAAGAATAGCATGCAAAGGCACGGTCCGTTTCTGACGCAGTACAACAAGCGCAATCAAAAGCAGCACCGGCAAAGAAAAATCATAATGGGGCGTTGTTAGAGACCAATAAAGCGCCGGGTTAACAGCGATGAGGGCAAATAACCCAGCCCAGGTCAGAAGCGAATGTTTTTGTGCGCCAACAAATATGAGCAGAATAAAGAGGCTTGCAGCGCTGATGGTAATACCCCGTGCAATCCATGCCGATGAAAAGGCTATGGGCAGGTCAAAATAGTCAATCCACAAAATCTGCCCCCATAGGGCGAGCAGACATGCGCCAAAACCGGCAATGACAAACCAGACCCCTCGTATCATCTTATGGCACTCTCACGGGTTTTGCTATTGCGCTGTTATTTGAAAGGGAAGATTTTTTGCTGGCCTGCTCAAAATGATTGGTTTTTTCCCAGTAAAACGGTTTTGTTATAAACTGCCAAAGCGCCATCCACGCCCCAATGGACTGCATCACCCAATAGATTGGTGCAAGCAATCCAAAGCCAAGCAAGCCATACCAGCGCCGCCGCATGGGGGCCGCCAGATATAGATAGAGATGAAAGAAATTTCCGACCAGAAAACTAAACCCGGCAAGAACCGCGATGGCAGGCGGAAACAGGGTAGAGACATCGATTAGCCCGGTGAGACTGGCCGCAAACACCGCCCAGAAGATCGGGTTTACAAGTCCGGTGATGGCAACGCCTGCAACCAGTAAATGCAGGCTCGCTGCAAAAAGCCATGATGGTTGGTATAAAGGGTCAAAGCTCGCTCGCATATGCACCAGCCATGTCTGCATATAGCCCTTGGTCCAGCGCGAGCGTTGCCGCAGCCATGGGAGGGGTTTGCAAACCGCCTCTTCCCAAGTGGTTGAGGAGATCATGGCAGTTTGAAATCCGGCGCGGGCAAGGCGAATACCAAGATCGGCATCTTCAGTGACATTATGGGCATCCCAGCCGCCAACAGACAGTAAAGCATCCGTGCGGAAGAAATTGGAGGTCCCGCCAAGGGGGATGGGAGCCTTGATGGCGGTCAGTCCCGGCAGGATGAAATCAAACAATAGCGCATATTCAATTGCAAACAGACGGGTCAGCCAGTTTTTATTACGGTTGAAATAATTAAGTCGCGCCTGCACGCAAGCAAGGCGCGGTCCTTCGCGGTCAAATGCGGCAATGGCTTTTTTCAACTGGTCAGGTTCCGGCCTATCCTCGGCGTCATATATCACCACATAAGAGCCCCGCGCGGTCCATAACCCGTGATTGCAAGCCTTGGGCTTGGTGCGCGGCCCTAGGGGCGGCACAAGGATGAGGTCATAATAGGGCGCACGAAATTCGCGCCGAGCGGCGTCAATACTTGCCTCGTCATCTTGCTCAAGGAGTATTTTAATATCGAGTTTTTCCGCCGGATAATCGAGATCAGCCATGGCTCTTACAAGATGGGGGATGGCTGCCTGTTCTTTATAAAGCGGTATCAGCACAGTGATAACAGGCAGGTCCTTGTCGCGGCGGATTAAGGGGCAGGGCTTTTCAAATATATTATCCGGCTGCAGGCTTTTTTGCACAAGCCAGAGACGAAAAACCAAAACGCCAATAAAGAAAGCCTGCAAAATAAAAAGAAAAACCACGCTTGTCATGATGGGGGCGATAATAAATGCCGCTATCATCACTAACAGAAAAAAAGCAAATTGAAATTTTTGTTTATCGCTAAATCTATGATGGGCTGATTGCAAGGGCGCGTGCTGGCTTAAGAGATTGCTTGCAACATGATTGATGAGAAAAGCGTTTTCTTTGCGAATTTTTTGTAAAGCTGATAGGTCTTGCGCTTGCAAAACGCTTTGCCGCAAACGCTGTAGAGAAATTTTTTGCTGATATAATGGGTTGCCCTGCTTTGGATTACTCAAAACTCACTCCATAGCTGAAACTGCAAAGCGCTTCCGGGGGTAATATTGCGCCCGCCAATTTCCCGGCCCATCCCAAGGGATATCTGATAGCGCGGTGTCAGACGATAGAGTAGTGCGCCTTCCAGACGAAACACATCATAGGAAAGCCCGCCAGTTTCCGGCTTGCTAATGGCAAAATCATTTAAGGATTTAAGCAGCAGCGTGCTGCGTTCAGTAAAGGCGTAACCATAGCTGGCATTTACTCGCGCACTATGGGCATCATTGCCCAGGCTCGGGCGCAATTGCGTTTCAAAGCTAAAAAACCCCTCGCCTTTTTCACCAATAGTGCGCCCCCATTCCGCGCCAAACAATAAAGCAGCATTGCGTTTTATCGTGCTGTTAATATTTAGAGCCTTTTCGGTTTTGTTTGCATCAAAACCGGGCTCTAAGTTTTTGTTTTGTCGCGTTTCCGGACGGATAACCGGTGTCCACTTATCCTGGAAACGCTTTAGGCTCGCGCGTTGAATTTTAGTGGCGGCGCTATAGCCCCCATGCAGGGACAAAATAGTGCCCTGCCCACGCCAGATCGGTTTTTGCCCACGCAGCTCGATGGTTGCAAAACCATTGCCGGAAAAAGGATCGGGGGAAGCGTTGGAGAACTGATTCACATAATAAAAATTGGCCGCCAGTGTAAACTCATTGGCAATCCCGAACTCGCCATAAAAAGAGGACGCAATTTGTTGGAAAGAAGAGGCGGGTCCTTCAAGCTCAGCGCGATAATATTCAATGCCGGAAATGATCAGGCCTTGTCCGGCCTCGCGCCCCCATGGTCCGGCTTGGGCATTATTGGTCCATAATAGACTTCCAATGCAGGGGAGAACCGCAAACAAAAATATCAGTTTTTGAAGTGGAATAAATCGCGAGCCATTTGTCCGCATTTACTGTCCCCCGTCGCGATAAGCGATCAGGTAAGCATTAGAGGCGGCAATAGGCCAGCAACCATAGGTTGAGATTTGTCGGGTTTGACCCTAGCGACATTCTTTTTGTACGCGCTTCAAAGCATCGGTAATGCCAAGAAGGGAGAATGTGTAGCTGGTGGCGGTGCCGCGCTGGGAGACCGCAGAAACGCGCATATTGGCCCCGCGTTTCATGGCTGAAATCAGGCGCTGTTCGTCGCTGGCCTTGTCGATAAAGCCGTCACTGCCGGAGGAAAACATTTTCCATTTATCAGAACCAATGCGAATGACAGGCTCCGGTTTGGCGCGTAATTCATAACCGGTCATCAGGCTTGGCTGATTAACCGCAACGCCGGATTTCCATGTGCCAACGAGAAAGAAAATATCCCCATGTTTGACAGCGCGGGGAGATTTTTCCGTTGGCTTGCTAATCGCATAGCAAATCATATCGCCGCCAAGATCGACTTTATAGACGCTCCAATCTTTGTAATTGGCAATAATTTTTGGTTCTGCAGCTTGGGCCGAATGGATGGTCATGAGGGCCAAACCCATTGCAGCGATCAGCGCAGAAAAAAGAATGCGGGGTAAGGAGCGGGGCAAAAGAGAAGTCATGGGCAATTTTATCATCCAATGGTTTAAAGGCGAGTAGCCCTTTGCAGGGCAACAGGATTAGCCGTTCTGGCCCCTCTCGACAAGGGCATGCCTATTTATACTTCCTATAATGTGATGGCGAAGATAAGGCTTAATCCTGATTATTCAAGATATTGCCGAAGGGCGGCGGCGCTTAAAAATGGCGCGATGGCAAGGGCCTGTAAGGTAAAGGCGAGGAGGAAAAGCGGGCTTGCCGAAAGCCATTGGCCCTCGGCCAGTGCGTTGGCTGCTTGTGGCCCGAAAATAAGGGCAGGGGCATAAAATGGCAGGGTCAAAAACACCACTAGCCCAGCGGCTTGTCGCAATCCTGCTGCCAAAGCCGCAATGGCTCCACCAATCAGAATAAGCCCCGGCGTGCCAATAACCATGGAGGCAAAAAGGCCAAATATGGTCTGGCTGTTCATGCCGAATAAAAGCCCCGCTGGGAAAACACAAAGCGCCAAAGGCAGGCCGGTGACCAGCCAATAGGCAGACAATCGCGACAAGGCCATAAGGCTAAGCGGCATGGGCGAAAGGGCAATATTATCAAGATCGCCATTTTCTAGGGCAGGGCGAAACAAGCCTTCCAGCCCCAGCAAAGCCGCTAAAACAGCCAGCAACCAAAACAGGGCCGGGGCGGCCTCGCGCAAAAACTCAGGGTCAGTGCCAAAAGCCAGCGGTGCCATGGAGGCTGCCAGCAGGAAAAAACCCAAAGCGGCGGCAAAACCATGGCCACGGCTGGCAAGGCGCAAATCCCGCCGGAAAAGAGTAAAAAAGGCGCGGCTCATAAGGCGGCCTCGCTGTTTTTAGGGCACGGGGCGGGCTGTTCCAGCACCAATGTTTTTGCCCCCTCGGCGACAAAGCCATCATGCGCGGTCTGGATGATAATCCCGCCGCGCTGGCGATGGCGGGCGACAAATTCGGTAAGGCGGGAAAGACCTTCGCTATCGAGACCGGCGGAAGGCTCATCCAAAAGCCATAAAGGGCAGTCCCGTAAAGATAGTCGCGCCAGAGCAAGACGCCTTTTTTGTCCAGCGGATAATTTGGATACAAAAATCATACTCAAGTGGGATAATCCCCAGAATTTCAAAGCGTTATGGAGTTTATTAGGAGGTGCTGCCGCCATATCAGCCCAGGAATTAATGGTCTCCTGCAAAGTTAAATTTTGATAAAGTCCATTATTGTGACTCAAGAATAGAGTCTGGGTGGCCCGCAACCAGTCAATATCAATTATGTTACCTGTATCAGCCTCAAGCGCTGAAAACTG